>NZ_JARESV010000022.1:0-123893 GCF_046026985.1 Paraburkholderia sp. RL18-101-BIB-B | reverse complement strand
AGACTATGGCTTGGTCGGAGACCTGTTTGCAGTCGTGCCAGATTTCGTAGCAACTACCTGAAGCAAGCTCGCTTCAAACTCGCGTACAGCGGGAAAAACGGCGAAACAATTCGGGACTTTTGCTGGCAAAAGATTGAAACTGAAGGAGCCACGGAGCTCCTGTAACCTCAAATTGGAGAAGGCAGTATGAGCGAGGCTCTTCTGTGCGATGCGATTCGCACGCCGATCGGCCGCTATGCGGGTTCACTGTCGTCGGTGCGCGCCGACGATCTGGGCGCGGTGCCACTCAAGGCGCTAATGGAGCGCAACAAGGAAGTCGATTGGAGCGCCATCGACGACGTCATCTACGGCTGCGCGAACCAGGCGGGCGAGGATAACCGCAACGTCGCGCGCATGTCGCTGCTGCTGGCGGGCTTGCCCAAGGAGGTGGCGGGCACCACGGTGAACCGTCTGTGCGGCTCGGGCATGGACGCTATCGGCATTGCGGCGCGCGCGATCAAGTCGGGCGAGGCCGGGCTGATGGTGGCGGGCGGCGTGGAAAGCATGAGCCGCGCGCCCTTCGTGATGGGCAAGGCGACGAGCGCGTTTTCGCGTCAGGCCGACATCTACGACACGACCATCGGCTGGCGTTTCATCAATCCGCTGATGAAGAAAATGTACGGCGTCGATTCGATGCCGGAAACGGGCGAAAACGTCGCAACCGACTACAACATCAGCCGCGCCGATCAGGATGCATTCGCGCTGCGCAGCCAGCAGAAGGCCGCGCGTGCGCAGCAGAACGGCACGCTCGCTCAGGAAATCGTTTCGGTGACGATTCCGCAAAAGAAGGGCGATGCGATCGTCGTCTCCAAGGACGAGCATCCGCGCGAAACGAGTCTCGAGACGCTGGCAAAGCTAAAGGGCGTCGTGCGTCCTGACGGCACGGTGACAGCAGGCAACGCGTCCGGCGTCAACGATGGCGCGGCGGCCTTGCTGCTGGCAAGCGAAGAGACCGCGAAGCGCTATGGCCTGACACCGCGCGCGCGTGTGCTGGGCATGGCGACGGCCGGCGTCGATCCGCGCGTGATGGGTATCGGCCCTGCGCCCGCGACGCAAAAGTTGCTCATGCGCCTGAACATGAGCATCAACCAATTCGATGTGATCGAACTGAACGAAGCGTTCGCGTCGCAAGGCCTCGCGGTGTTGCGCGCGCTGGGTGTCGCGGATGACGATGCACGCGTCAATGCGAACGGCGGCGCCATTGCGTTGGGCCATCCGCTCGGCATGAGCGGTGCGCGACTGGTCACGACGGCGATGTATCAGCTGCAGCGTACGCAGGGACGCTTTGCACTTTGCACCATGTGCATCGGGGTCGGGCAGGGAATTGCGATCGCAATCGAGCGCCTGTAAGCGTGGCCACGTGCACGAGCGAGGTGGTCGTGAATGCAATGACAAACTTCGAGTTGCGCCGGCTCATGGCCGCAGCGTCCGCGAATCAGGAAGATGCTGACCTGTGGCGGATGTTCTCCAGTCTCTACGACGAGCGTCGCATCCGCTGGTGCAATTCTGCGCGAGGTTGGCTCGTATCAATCGACAATCGTCATCTCGCCACCGAAGCCAGCTTCGATCAGGCGATCCGGTTCGCGATTGCGCGATTTCTCAAGGTCCGGACTGGCACCAGGTCAGCAAGTGCGCGGGGTTCGCTCACGTGAACAGCGCCGATAGTGAATTCGGGCGGAGGTAGCAGTGCAGGATCGCTTTCTCGTTTCGGAGTTCCGAATTCTCCAGTTTTGGTTAATCGACGCACCATGGACCTGAACCTGATCGGCTTGTTCATCGAGATCGTCGAATCGCATAGCCTCAGCGCCGCCGCGCGCAAGGTTGGTATGACGCGCTCGAACATCAGCCAGCGGCTCAAGCTGTTGGAACGCGAAACGGGCGCGCAGTTGCTGCGCCGTTCGACACGGAATTTCGAACTGACGCAAGCCGGGCGTACGCTGTACGACTGTGGCCTGCGCATGCTGGAAGACCTGAGCACGGCTCGCGCGTCGATTGACAGCCTCGGGCGAACCTTGAGCGGTCGCGTTCGCATCAGCGTGCCGACAGGCTTCGGCAGGATGTTCATCGGATCGAAGCTGCTCGAATTCGCGCGGATGCATCCGAGCATCACACTCAATGTCACGTTCAACAACCGGATCGAAGATCTGATCGCTGCGGAAGTCGACGTCGCGTTGAGGATCACGGCGACGCCACCGTTGGACTGCGTGGCGCGCAACATCTGCTCGATTGACTGGAACCTCTATGCGTCGGCCGGCTATCTCGAGAAGCATGGTCCGATTGACTGTCCGGCGGATCTCGAAGCGCAGACGCTGGTCGCGTCGCCTTACCCAGAGCGGCGGGTCACGATGACGCTCACGCACCGGCAGGACGACGCCGATGTCCACACCATCACGATGCAGCCTGCGCTGCAGTCGTCCGACTATCCGTTTCTGGCGGAAGCGGTGAGTCAGGGCATGGGTGTCGGGCTGTTGCCGGCCTATGTGCCGTATGCGCCCAAGTGCCGCGAACTGTTGCGGATCCTGCCGCAGTACCGCGTCGCCGGCTTGCAGAACACGCTGTATATCGTGACGCTCCCCAATCGTTTTCCGTCGCCGGCGACGCAGGCCCTGATCGACTATCTGCGAGCCGAAATCGTCTCACTCGCGCAAACCTGGGCCTGAAAACAGGGCCTAAAACAGGGCATTTCTCCTGTTCCGCGCTCGGGTCATCCGAACCCGCCATCCCCCGCCACGTATCGTCAATATCGAGCTTTCACTGGCTAAGTCTTGCCGGCGCTACACCGTCAATTTTCAGTTAACAGTTCGTCAATTGCCAGTTGGATTGTCAATGCAGTTGCTGCGTTTCACAATGACCCAACACGAATTACATGGAGACAAGGGCAATGACCCTCAAAGCGACCGGCGTCGCGCTCAGGCAAGCCGTATTGCTGATCGACGCGAGGCGCACCTTCATCGGCGGCGCCGACATCCGCGAGTTCAAGCAACACGACCCGGTCTTCTGGCAACCGTCGCCGCTCATCGTCGATCTCGTCAAGCGCCGCGCCACACTGGCGAGCCTCGATCGTTCCGCCTGATCCGCTCAACCCGTCAAATACCCGTTTCAAATTCAGGATTCAGACCATGCGCGAAGCTGTCATTGTTTCCACCGCACGCACGCCGCTGACCAAGGCGCATCGCGGCGAATTCAACATCACACCCGGCCCCACGCTCGCATCGTTTGCCGTGCGCGCCGCCGTCGAACGCTCGGGCATCGACCCGCAACTGATCGAGGACGCGATCCTTGGCTGCGGCTATCCGGAAGGTACGACCGGCCGCAACATCGCACGCCAGACCGTGATCCGCGCGGGGTTGCCGCTGTCGATCGCGGGCACCACCGTGAACCGCTTCTGCGCTTCCGGGCTTCAGGCAATCGCGATGGCCGCCGGCCGCATCGTCGCCGACGGTGCACCGGCGATGATCGCCGGCGGCGTCGAAAGCATCTCCGGCATCCGTACCCGCGAAGACGGTGTGAGCGGGCTCGACCCATGGATCGTGGAACACAAGCCGTCGCTCTACATGACGATGATCGACACCGCCGACATCGTGGCTCAGCGCTACGGGATCAGCCGGGAAGAGCAGGACCGTTTTTCGGTGGAAAGCCAGCGGCGCACCGCGCAAGCACAGCTCGCCGGCCGCTACGCCGACGAGATCGTGCCGGTCACGACCGCGATGGCCGTGACCGACAAGGAGACGGGCGCCGTCAGCCAGCGAGAGGTGACGGTCTCGGCCGACACCTGCAATCGCCCCGGTACGACGTATGAGGCGCTCGCGAAGCTTGCGCCTGTCAAGGGCCCGGAAAAGTACATCACGGCGGGCAACTCGTCGCAGAACGCCGATGGCGCTTCTGCCTGCGTGATGATGGAAGCGAAGGCCGCCGAACGCGCGAACCTCGCTCCGCTCGGCGCGTTTCGCGGTCTGGCGGTGGCGGGCTGCGAGCCGGATGAAATGGGCATCGGTCCGGTGCTCGCCGTGCCGAAGCTGCTCGCGCGTCATGGGCTCACGGTGAACGACATTGGCCTGTGGGAGCTCAACGAAGCGTTCGCATCGCAGGCGCTCTATTGCCAGCGGCGTCTCGAGATTCCGGCCGAGCGTCTGAACGTGAACGGCGGCGCGATTTCCATCGGGCATCCGTTCGGCATGACCGGCTCGCGTCTCGCGGGACACGTCCTCATCGAAGGACGGCGGCGCGGCGTGAAGTATGCCGTCGTCACGATGTGCATGGCCGGCGGCATGGGTGCCGCGGGGCTTTTCGAAATCTATTGAGAGACACGAGGTCATGGATCTGAACTTCACCCCCGAGGAGGAAGCCTTTCGCGAGCGCGTCGTGCGCTTTCTGAAGGAAAAACTGCCGGCGAGGCTCTCCGACAAGGTTCGCAGCGGCTGGCGCCTCACGCGTAGCGACATGGAAGAATGGCACGCGATCCTGAACGAACAGGGCTGGTTCGCGAGTCACTGGCCGGAACAGTATGGCGGTCCAGGCTGGAACGCCGTGCAGAAGTTCATCTTCGAGAACGAATGCGCGCTGGCGGCCGCACCGCGCATCTTGCCGTTCGGCGTGAACATGCTCGGACCCGTGCTCATCAGGTATGGCAGCGAAGCGCAGCAGCGCTACTGGCTGCCGCGCATACTCGATGGCTCCGACTGGTGGTGCCAGGGCTATTCCGAACCGGGTTCGGGTTCGGACCTCGCGTCCGTAAAGACGACTGCGGTGCGCGGCATCGATGCGCAAGGCGAGCACTACATCGTCAACGGCCAGAAGACGTGGACCACGCTCGGTCAGCACGCGAACATGATCTTCTGCCTCGTGCGCACGGCATCCGATGTGCGCAAACAGGAGGGCATCAGCTTTCTGCTCGTGGACATGAACGCACCGGGCGTCGAGGTGCGTCCGATCATCACGCTCGAAGGCGAGCACGAGATCAACGAGGTGTTCTTCACCGATGTGCGTGTGCCGGCGGCCAATCTCGTCGGTGAGGAGAACAAGGGCTGGACGGTCGCGAAATATCTGCTGACCTATGAGCGCACGAACATCGCGGGCGTCGGCTTCTCGGTCGCGGCGCTGGCGCGATTGCGCCGGGTCGCGGGAAAGGTCACGCGCAATGGCGCACCGCTTGCCGACGATCCATTGTTTGCGGCGCGCCTCGCTCGCGTCGAGGTCGACCTCGAAAACATGAAGACGACCAATCTGCGTGTGATCGCCGCGGTGGCGGGCGGCGGCGTGCCGGGTGCGGAAAGCTCGATGCTCAAGATTCGCGGCACCGAGATCCGCCAGGAGATCTCGTCGCTGATGCGTCGCGCGGTGGGACCGTATGCGCAGCCCTTCATCGAAGACGCGCTGCACGAGGGCTATGACGAGGCAAGCGTCGGTCCCGAGGAAGCCGCGAGCGCAGCCACGCTCTATTTCAACAACCGCAAGCTGTCGATCTTCGGCGGCTCCAACGAAATCCAGAAGAACATCATCTCGAAGATGATCCTGGGACTGTAAGAGGATCGCGATGAATTTCCAGCATACCGAAGACCGCCGCATGCTGGCGGATACGCTGAACCGCTTCGTGAGCGAGCAGTATGGCTTCGCTACGCGTGACACGCTCGCGCACAGCGACTCGGGTTTCAGCCGCGAACTGTGGGTCCGTTTCGCGGAACTGGGCATCGTCGGCGCGCTTTTCAAGGAGACCGACGGTGGATATGGCGGCGATGGCTTCGATATCGCCGTCGTGTTTGAGAGCCTCGGGCGGGGACTCGTGGTCGAGCCGTTCCTCGGTGCGCTGGTGGTCGGACACGCGCTTGCCCATACAGGCAGCGAGGCGCAGAAGGCGCTCATCGCGAGTCTGGTCGAGGGGCGTGCCGTGGCGGCGCTCGCACATGACGAACCCGGCTCGCACTACGAACTGACGAAGGTGTCGACGCGCGCCGTGCGTGGCTCGAACGGCTGGGTGCTGACGGGGGCCAAGACCGTCGTGCAGCAGGGCGCGGAGGCCGACTTCTTCCTCGTCTCGGCGCGTACGAGCGGTGTGGCAGACGCCGAAGCGGGAATCTCGCTCTTTGTCGTTCCGCGCGAGACGGTGGGCCTCGATGTGCGCGGCTATCGGAAGATCGACGGCGGACGGGCCGCCGAAATCTGTCTGAACGAAGTGTGCCTCCCCGACGACGCGTTGCTCGGCGAACGGGACACGGCATTCGCGAGGCTCGAATTCTGCATCGGCGCCGGCGTGCTGGCGTTATGCGCGGAGGCCGTGGGCGCGATGGATGTCGCGAAAGACCACACGCTCGAGTATCTGCGCACGCACAAGCAGTTCGGCGTCGCGATCGGCAGCTTCCAGGCGCTGCAGCACCGCATGGCTGACCTGCTGCTGGAAATCGAGCAGGCCCGCTCCGCCGTCATCAACGCCGCCGCCGCGCTTGGCGCGGGCCGCGTTGAGCGCGAACGCGCGCTGTCAGCGGCGAAGTACACGATCGGGCACATCGGCACTCGCGTTGCCGAGGAATGCATCCAGATGCACGGCGGCATCGGCATGACGTGGGAGCTGCCGCTTGCGCACTACGCGAAGCGCCTTGTGATGATCGATCATCAGCTCGGCGACGAAGATCACCATCTCGAACGCTATATCACACTGGGAAGGAGTGAGCGCCATGAATGAACCTGTCCTTGTGCATCGCGACGGCGCGGTGCAACTGCTGTCGTTGAACAACCCGGCCGCGCGCAACGCGCTCACGCCCGAGGTGTACACGGCGCTACCGGCTGCGCTCGAACAGGCGCAGCGCGATCCCGATGTCGGCGCAGTCGTACTGACGGGTGTGGGTGGAGCTTTCTGCGCAGGCGGCGATCTGAAACGCCTCGCGCAGCGGCGCGCCATGACGCCGCCCGAACGGCGCGCGGGCATCGAAGGCATGCACGACATGATTCGCGCCATTCGCGACTGCAGCAAGCCTGTGATCGCGGCAGTCGAGGGAGCGGCGGCCGGCGCGGGCCTGTCGATCGCACTGGCGTGTGACATGCTGGTCGCCGCGCGCAATGCGTCGTTCTCGGTGGCGTACATCAAGGTCGGCCTTTCGCCCGATGGCGGCGCGACCGCGTTTCTGTCCGGGTTCGTCTCCCGGCAACTGCTGACCGAATTGTGCCTAACGGGCAGGCCTGTCACGGGCGAACGCATGCAGACGCTCGGCGTTGTGAATCGCCTCGTCGAGCCAGGCAGAGCACTCACGGAGGCCATCGCCATGGCACAGTCGGTTGCGGCCGGCCCCGAACGCGCGGCCGCCCGGATCAAGAGCCTGTGCCGCCACGCCGGTGAGAACACGCTCGAAGCGCAACTGGACCTTGAAGCCCAGTACATGGCGGAGTCGCTCGGTGACGACGAGGCTGCTGAAGGCATTGACGCCTTCTTCGACAAACGCCCCGCTGATTTCCCGGCGTTGCGTCGCGCGCGGGCCGTGCCTTCCCAATAGACGTGGCGCGCTCGTCATCATCCCTTTTCACTCCGGATTTGCCATGTCGAACCTGAATTGTTCTCTCCCGCTCGCCGGCGTTCGCGTTCTGGATCTGTCCCGCGTGCTTGCCGGACCCTGGTGCGCCATGGTGCTCGGCGATCTCGGCGCCGAAATCATCAAGGTCGAGCATCCAAAGCGCGGTGACGACACGCGCGACTGGGGAGTGCGCGTCGGCACGACCGAGACGGCTTACTTCAATAGTGTCAACCGCAACAAGCGCTCGGTGTGTCTCGACCTGCAAACCGCCGAGGGCCAGCAGATCGCCTGCGAACTGGCACAGCAAAGCGATGTCGTGATCCAGAACTTCAAGTTCGGCGGTGCGGAAAAGCTCGGCCTTGGCTATGACCAGCTCAAGGAAGGACACGAAGATCTCATCTATTGTTCGATCTCCGGCTACGATCGCCGCGGACCGGAAGCGGCACGTCCCGGCTACGATCTCGTCATTCAGGGCGAGGCTGGGTTGATGGCGCTCAACGGGGAAGCCGATCGGCCGCCGCTCAAGTTCGGTGTGGCCGCCGTCGACCTGTTCACCGGGATGTACTCCGCCCAGGCGGTGCTCGCCGCGCTCTACGAGCGCCAGAAAACCGGCAAGGGACGGCACATCGAAATGGCGCTCTTCGACTGCGGCCTGATGATCACCGCGTACTACGGCCTGGAGGCGCTGATCATGGGTGAGGACCCGCCGCGCTACGGCAATTCGCATCCTTCGATCATGCCCTACGGCGTATTCGACGCAGAAGATGGGCCGCTCGTCATCGCGGTCGGCAACAATCGGCAGTACGAGCGCTTCTGCCGCGAGGTGATCGAACGCCCCGATCTTTTCGAAGACGAGCGTTTCCGCACGAATATCTCCCGCACGGCCAACCGCGAGGTGCTCGCGCCCGAACTCAAGCGCGAGATCGGCAAAAGAAAACGCCAGGATCTGCTCGAGCACCTGACGCAAGCCTGCATTCCCTGTGGCGAAGTTGCCGGCCTTCACGATGCGCTCACCTCAACGCGCGCGGCAGAGGCCGGGCTTGTGACGAGTTACGCGCATCCCGAGGCCGGCAGCACGCCCGTGCTCGCTCCGCCTTATCGCTTCGACGGCGCGCGCCTGCCTGTGAGAAACGCTCCGCCGCAACTCGGGGAAGGCACGAACGATGTTCTCCAGTCGTTGCTCGGACTGTCCCACGAACGACTTTCACAACTGAAGGCCGACGGCGTCGTCTGACGCTGCATTGGGCCTGACTTCTTAGGGGATCGTTGCATGAGCCAGATCGCTTTTTCCAATGGCGTCACCAGACTGTTCGGTACACGCCTGCCCATCGTCGCCGGCGGCCTGATGTGGCTCGCCGATGCGGACTATGTCGCCGCCGCGTCGCGCGCCGGCATCATCGGCTTCATCACGGCCGCGAGCTTTCCGGAGCCGCGCGCACTGCGCGCGGAGATCCGGCGCTGTCGCGACCTGTGCGAAGGCGGCCCGTTCGGCGTCAACGTTTCGATGCTGCCGAAGCTCGTCCCGGGCGAGAAGACGCTGGAAGTGTTCGAGCTCATCGTCGAAGAGGGCGTTAAGTTCGTCGAAACTTCCGGGCGCAGTCCGGAGGCATTCATGCCGCTGCTGAGGCAGGCCGGCATCAAGGTGCTCCACAAGGTTCCGGCAGTACGGTTCGCAGTCAAGGCGGCCTCGATCGGCGTCGATGCCGTCGCGATCGTCGGAGCCGAATGCGGCGGACATCCGGGACTCGACATGGTGGGATCGTTCGTCAACGCCGCGTGGGCCGAAAGCCACCTGGACATTCCTTACCTCATCGGTGGCGGCATCGGCCGCGGCTCGCAACTCGCCGCGGCGCTCGCGATGGGCGCTTCAGGCGTAATCGTCGGCACGCGCTTCGCCGTGGCCGAGGAGATCTGGGCACATGCCGATTACAAGCGGCGGCTGGTGGAAGCCGGGCCGACCGACACGGAATTGTGCATGCAGTCCCTGCGCAATACCGTGCGCACGCTGCGCAACGAGACGACGGCCGTTGTGAAGGAGATCGAGGCACAGAACCCGAATGCGACCATTCAGGACCTGATGCCGATGGTTGCCGGCAAGCTCGGCCGCAACGCATACGTCACGGGCGACTGGTCGAAGGGGCTGCTTTCTGCCGGGCAGTCGCTCGCGTTCGTCGACCGTATCGAACCGCTTGCCGACATCGTCCGCCGCTTCGAGAGTGACATGCGGCAGGCGCTGGCGCGGGTAGCGATCGCCTGATCGGGTTCATGGACGCCGCACGTGTCGTGCCGGCGTCAGTCATGCAGTCATGCAGTCACGCGGCGCGAGGCGATATTCCCCTCGCCAGCCGAACACCGTCCCCCATCCATAACAAGCGCTGTTGAAAGCAGCCCGTCAAGCAGTTGCATCGAGCTACCGAAGCTCATTCCATTCGTCGTCAAAGACGTCAGCAGACAACAGGCAGGAGACAACCCATGCAGCATGTCCACATCGATTCAATCAAGGCGAGCCCCGCGTACCAGCGGCTCATCACGTCACGTCGCCGTTTCAGCTTCACGTTGACAGCGCTGATGATCATCACGTACTACGGCTTTATCCTGTTCGTCGCCCTCGCACCTCAAGTGCTGGCCCATCCGCTGTATGCCGGAGCCACGACGAGTATCGGCATCGTCGTGGGCGTCGGCATCATCCTGATCGCGGTTGGAATGACCGGCTGGTACGTGCTGCGCGCGAACCGCACACTCGATCCTTCAATGAGCGCGCTTCTCGCCAGTGCAGGGAAGGAGAGCCATTGATGAAACTCGTTCGCTTCCTCTCCTGTGCGAGCCTTGCCTCCATGGCCGCGCTCGCTCACGCCTCCTCCGTCGAAGGCCCGGTGCCGGATCATGTCGAGCTGAATCCCGTCGCAATCGGCATGTTCCTCTTATTCGTACTTGTCACGCTCGGCATTACGCGCTGGGCGTCGCGCAGGACCCGCACGACAAAGGACTTCTACAGCGCGGGTGGCGGCATCTCCGGCTTTCAGAACGGGCTCGCCATTGCCGGGGACTACATGTCCGCAGCCTCGTTCCTGGGCCTCTCCGGCATGGTGTTCGTGTTCGGATTCGATGGCCTGATCTATTCGATCGGTTTTCTGGTCGGCTGGCCGTTTGTGATGTTCCTGCTCGCCGAGCCCTTGCGCAATCTCGGTAAGTTTACGTTCGTCGACGTGGTCGCCTACCGGTTCGAGCAGGCACCGATTCGCCTCCTGACTGCCAGCACGTCGCTCGTCGTCGTGGTCTTCTATCTGGTCGTGCAGATGGTCGGTGCGGGCAAGCTGATCCAGTTGTTGTTCGGGTTGCAGTACTGGATCGCGGAAGTCGTCGTCGGCGTGCTGATGGTGATCTACGTGTTCTTTGGGGGCATGACGGCGACCACCTGGGTGCAGATCATCAAAGCCGTGCTCCTGCTATGCGGCGCGACGTTCATGGCCGTCACCGCGCTCGCGCAATTTGGCTTCAATCCCGACGAGATGTTTCGACGCGCGGTCGACGTCCATCCCGGCTCACTCAGCATCATGGGCCCCGGCAAACTGCTGAAGGATCCGCTCAACGCACTTTCGCTTGGCATCGCGCTGATGTTCGGCACCGCAGGGTTCCCCCATATCCTGATGCGCTTCTTCACAGTGCCCAGCGCGAAGGAGGCGCGCAAGTCCGTGTTCGTCGCCACCGGGCTTATCGGGTATTTCTATCTGCTGACCTTCGTGATTGGCTTCTCCGCGATCGCACTGCTTGCGCAGCATCCCGAGTTCTTCAAGGCTGCCGTCGACGGGCATTTCAATCTCACGCGCGACCTCGTCGGCGGCTCGAACATGGTTGCCGTCAAGCTGGCGCAGGCGGTGGGCGGCAACCTCTTCTACGGCTTCATCGCCGCCGTGACGTTCGCGACGATCCTGGCGGTGGTCGCGGGCCTTACGCTCTCCGGGGCGACCACGGTTTCACACGATCTTTACGCATGCTGGCTCGCGCGCGGTAAAGTCAACGAAGCTCACGAAATGCGCATGTCACGTCTCGCGACACTGATACTGAGCGTCGTCGCGATCGGACTTGGCATTCTCTTCGAGCACGTCAATGTGGCGTTCCTGGTCGGTCTCGTGGCGGCCGTCGCTGCAAGTGCGAATTTTCCGGTGCTGGTGTCGTCGATTTTCTGGCGCGGCATGACGACCTGCGGCGCGGTGGTGGGCGGCAGTCTCGGGCTGACTTCCGCAGTGCTGCTGACACTGTTTTCGAAATCAGTATGGGTCGACGTGCTGCATCGGGCACATGCGCTGGTGTCCCTCGACAACCCCGCACTGATTTCGGTGCCGCTCGCGTTCGCGGGCATCTGGGTCTTCTCGATGCTGGATCGCGGCGCGCGTGCGCAGCGAGAGCGGCAAGCGTTTGCGCTGCAGGAATTTTATGGGCAGACGGGCATGCTGTCGGCGAAGGCAGTCGATCACTGAACACCGTTCGCGCGGACAACCGCGAAGCATGCTTTCGCGGCTCGCACACGCGAGCCGCGCCACGTTTCGTATGACTGGAAACGCGACTGATTACCGGTGCCCGGGGATACGACGGCGGACGTTGCGAATGCTTTTGTGGCTACGGCACGAGCGTTTGGATCGCAGTTCGGTGATCAGTCACCGGTTCAACCTCTCTTCAAAAAGCAAGTCGCCGTTGCCGTCGCGAGAAGTTTCCCGTCGAGGGATTTCAACGTACCTTCCGAGGTTGCGATGTTCCTCGAGACGTGGACCGTGCGGCCTTCCGTCACGACGTCCTGATCGCGCGGCACAGGCCGCAGCATTTTCACTTGCAGGTCGATCGTGCCGTAACCGACGCCGGCCTCCAAGATCGAGTGCACGGCGCAACCCGTCACGGAATCGAGTACGGTTGCGGCGAAGCCGCCGTGCACGCCGCCAAGTGGATTCAGATGCTGGCTGCCGGCGCGCGCTGTCATCTTCACATATCCAGGGTCGACCTCTGTGAACCACATGGGAATCGTCTCCGCCATCGAAGACCGCGGCAAGTCGCCTGACACGGCGGCGCGCAGCAATTCAAGACCGCTCATTTCCAACGGATTCATCCTTTCCTCTCCTGATTTTGTTCAAACGAGCGCCAACACGATGGTTGTCCGCGCGTTCGCAATCCGTACCGTCCTACTGTCGAACGACTTTCGTGAAATCCGGCCGGCGCTTCTGCGCAAACGCCGTGAAGGGTTCTTTCGCTTCGGCGCTTGCAAGTCGTTCCATGTGACGGCCGGTGCACCACTACCTGATAGCTCAACTTTGAATTCTGGGGTCGTCAACTTGCCTGCCAAAATTCGCGGCGTCGAGAGGTGCCTCCTCTGGAACGCCATCGCGCTTAAACGTTCGCATGCGAAGTATAAACCTATTCGCATTTGAAGCGCATTTGTGAAAGTCAACGAGCCGTCAACTGAAACTTGACATCAACGCGGCTGCGGCACTTCGCGAGGTTGAAGGAGCGACTGGTGTTTGGCGCGCTCGCGGAGCAACAGTCATGTCCAGCATCGCTGGCATATAGCGGCCAAGAGCAAGTCGGCAGTCAGACAGGCAAACCGATGGGTTCTTCGCGACACTGGCGACGCCCGCAACCACGTTTAAGTTCGGCCGCGAGGCGTCATGGATAGGCCCCAATGCACGCTGAGATGGGTCACTGTTAGCGAGGCGCCGTACAGGCGCTGGCCTGCACAGCGTCTTGCGCTACATCAGTGACTGGTGGCCTCCATAGGTGAAATGCCTGTCTGGGAGATGAACTCCTGCGCGTCGAAGGCGGCAATTTCCTTTTTGGCGCGGGCAGTGCGGTCGAGCTTCGAGAAGACAAATATGCCTGCGAAGGCGAGCGGCACGGAAAAAAGAGAAGGATTGTCTAGACTGATGGGCGCGGTGGCATGTTGCATGACATCAACCCATACCGGTTTGGACAGGATTGTCAAAACCACGGCCGAGACAAGGCCGAGTAGGCCGCCAAGCACGGCGCCTAGCGTGGTTGTGCCTCGCCAGAATATTGAACAGAGAAGAACGGGGCAATTGGCGCTGGCGGCAATCGCTGCTCCCATGCTGACGATAAACGCGACATTCACGTGCTCAAAAGGAATGCCCAAGCCTACTGCGACCATCGTTAGTGCGACAGTTGATATGCGAGATATCTGCATCTCCCGGCGATCGGACTGTTTCCCGCGAGCTATGCACGAAGAATATAGATCGTGCGACACGGTTGCCGCGCCGGCCAATGTCAGACCCGCTACCACGGCGAGTATGGTCGCAAAAGTCACAGCGGCAATGAAGCCGTAAAAGACACTTCCTCCGACCGCCTTGGCAAGGTTAACGGCGACCATGTTTGTTCCCCCGATAAGGTCTCGGGTGAGCAGAAACTGACCGGTCGAACCAATTTTGAAGAATTCTGGATGTTGGGAGAGAAGGGCGATCGCAGAAAAACCGATGACAAAGGTGAGAAGGTAAAAATATCCAATAAAGCCCGTCGCGAAGAATACCGACTTTCTTGCTTCTGCCGCGTCACGAACGGTGAAGAAACGCATCAGGATATGAGGAAATCCCGCTGGACCGAGCATGCCGGCTATGCCGAGCGATAGTGCGTTTAGTGGCTCGTGCATGAGGTGTCCTGGCCCCATGATCGCTTCCGAGTGCGGATGGGCGTGAATCGCCGCGGTGAACATCGCCTCTGGACTGAAACCAAATTGAGCAAGAGAGGCTACCGCCATGAACGTTACGCCAAAAAGAAGGAGGCCAGCCTTGATTATCTGTACCCATGTAGTTGCGGTCATCCCTCCAAATGAAACGTACGTGACCATCAATATGCCGACGATCACTTCGGCAATCCAGTACGGTAGATGAAAAAGCAACTCGATTAGCTTGCCCGCGCCGACCATCTGCACGATCAGAAAAAAGACGACGACTACGAGCGAAGTACACGAGGTAAGCAACCGTATTGGAACCTGTTGCAACCGGTGTGCGACCACGTCCACAAAGGTGAACTTGCCTAGGTTTCTCAGCGGTTCGGCGAGCAGAAACATGAGGAATGGCCATCCGACAAGAAAACTGATGGCGTAGATAAGGCCATCAAGGCCAAACGCGAAAACCATGCCGGAAAGGCCCAGGAAGGACGCAGCGGACATGAAGTCGCCCGCCATCGCGAGCCCATTCTGTAGCCCGGTAATGTTGCCGGCGCCTGTATAGAAAGCGCGCGTCGATGTATTTCGACGGGCGGCCCAACGTGTAATTGCGAGAGTCACACATACGAACAGGAAGAACATCGAAATGGCGATAGGGTTCAGCGTCGCTCCGTGGACAGCGGAAGCGTTCCCCTCGGCGGCCTGAACGCAAGCTGGAACACAGAGAGCGAGAAGCGGAATGTGTAATGTCGGTTTCATTCTGCGTGCGCTCCGCCGGATTTCTGCAAGACGCGTTTCATACTGGGGTCGAGGACGCGGGTCACGACAAGCGCGTACCATCCGGTCAGACTGACAGCAGTCACAATGACGATTACACCGGCAACGATGCCGATGCTGGTGGAAGCGCCGTGGTAGATCGGCCGTGCCAAAAAGCGAGGCGCAGCGGCCACGAGAACGATGAATCCGTAATAAGTCAGTGTCATCAGTCCGGCAAAAGTGAAGCTAAAGCGGCGCTTGGCTCTTACAAGCGCCCGATAGTCTCCACTTTTCCGTATTGCGTCTATTAGGATCTGCTGCATGGATGTCTCCTTTCTGCCTCTGGTAATCGCCCTTTTGGCGTATGTCGGCCTACTTCTGCTGATCAACCGTCTTGTGCCAGCGACGGACTTGTTATATTGGTTGCACGCCGCGGCAATTTGTTTGATAACTGGCGTCGAACTCAACCACTTCCCTCAAGCGCAATGTTCTTGGGAGATGATGGCTTTCGTCGCCGAGTTGATGATCAATCATCATGCTCAAATTTCATCCTGATCTTCCTCAGAGACCAAGAATGGATCTGGAAATAATGTTCTTTTGAATCTCATTCGAACCGCCATAGATCGAGAGCTTCCGATTGTTCAGGTATAGCGGGGTGACGGAAGAGGTTCCTGCAGGACCGACACCCAAAACGTCATCGCCGTGCAGTGCCTCCTCGATATAGGGGAGCGCATACGGTCCCAACGCTCTGCGCATCAGCGAAGAGATCTCCTGTCGTATCTCGGTGCTTTTGATTTTGAGCATCGAGCTTTCCGCTCCCGGGGCACCGCCGGACGTCGCAGCGGCAATGACGCGAAGATTGGTGGTCTTCATGTTTTCAAGTTCAATCTCGACACGCGCGACACGAGCAGCGAAATACGGATCTTCGATGAGGGGACGTCCTCGGAGAGTCTGGCTTTTGGCAATCCGTTTGAGCCGATCGAGCAGGGCGACGGACAGGCCGACACCCGCGATATTGGTTCGCTCGTAGGTGAGCAGATACTTGGCGTATGTCCAGCCTTTGTCTTCTTCTCCAATGAGGTTTTCGGCAGGCACTCTTACGTCACTGAAGAACACCTCATTGACCTCGTGTTCACCATCAAGAGTGATAATGGGGCGGACATCTACGCCTTCCGACTCCATATCGATCAGCAGGAAACTGATTCCCTCCTGCTTGCGGACTTCCGAGCAAGTTCGAACGAGGCAAAAGATCTTGTTGGCATAGTGTCCAAGCGTGGTCCATGTCTTTTGCCCGTTGACGACATAGTGTTCGCCCCGAGAGTCGATCTGGCGTACTGCGCTTGTCCGGACCGACGCCAGATCAGAGCCGGACCCCGGCTCAGAATAGCCTTGGCACCACCAATCGGATCCGTCGAGTATCCTGGGCAGCCAACGGTGTTTTTGCTGTTCCGTCCCGTACTTGATGACAACTGGTGCGAGCATGTTCACCCCAAATGGGACGATGCGAGGCGCACCAGCAAGCGCGCATTCGGTCTCGAAGATGTATTTCTCGGTAGGTGTCCACCCGGTGCCCCCGTATTCGATGGGCCAGTGAGCGGCCAGCCAGCCTTTGGCATTCAGGATGCAATGCCAATCGTGGAGATCGGCACGAGTCAGTCTAATTCCGTTGCGTACCTTGTTTGATATGTGTGCAGGCAAACTGCTTTGCAAGAAAGCTTGCACGTCAGAGCGGAAGCGGTTTTCCTCTGCGCTAAATTCGAGGTCCATTTGCTCGGGCCCCTCAAAAGATCTCAAAGAGCGCCGCCGCACCCATGCCACCGGCAATACACATTGTGACTACGGCATATTTCACGCCGCGTCTGCGTCCTTCAAGGAGAACATGGCCGGCCAGGCGTGCACCTGTCATTCCGAATGGATGGCCGAGGGCAATTGCACCTCCATCGACATTGAGGCGCTCAGCTGGGATGCCGAGTTTTTCCTGGCAATAAATCGCCTGTGATGCGAATGCCTCGTTCAGTTCCCAAAGTCCTATGTCATCGACCTTGAGATTGTGTCGATCAAGCAGCTTCGGCACGGCCAACGTGGGTCCGATGCCCATCTCATCAGGCTCGCAGCCGGCGACAACCATACCTCTGAACGCACCGAGGGGATCGACGTTTGCCCGTTCGGCATCCTTCGCGTTCATCAGTACACACGCGGACGCACCGTCAGATAGTTGAGAGGAGTTCCCGGCTGTCACGAATCGGTCCGGGCCTTTTACCGGCTCGAGCCGCGAAAGGCCTTCGAACGTGGTGTCAGGCCGGTTGCATGTGTCTTCGTCGATCGTGACTTCTTTCAGCGTGACGACGCCTGTGTTTTTATCCTTGACCGCCATCGTGGTGGTAACGGCGATGATCTCTTCCTTGTATCTGCCTTCAGCCTGAGCCCGCATAGTCTTCTGCTGGCTTGCGAGGGAGAATCGGTCTTGCGCTTCGCGGCTGATGCCGTAGCGCTTTGCGACGACGTCACCCGTATCGATCATCGCCATGTAGAGATCAGGCTTATGCTCCGCGATCCATGGATCGAGGTGTTTGTCGGCGTCTTCGCGAGTCTGGATTCCAGTTATGCTTTCTACGCCTCCGGCGATAACCGCTTGTGCGCCATCTACGACAATACGTGCGGCCGCCGTGCCGATTGCCTGAAGTCCCGAGGCGCAAAAGCGGTTTATGGTTGTCCCAGCAATGGACAGAGGAAGGCCTGCCCGCACGACAGTCTGGCGGGCTACATTGCGCCCGGTGATGCCCTCTGGATACCCGCAGCCGAGAATGGTGTCTTCGATCAGGGACGGGTCGACGCCTGAGCGGTCTACGGCTGCTCGAACGGCCCATGCAGCAAGGGTCGGCCCATGTGTCCGGTTGAATTCTCCACGGTGAGATTTTGCAAGCGGAGTTCGGGCGGTGGAAACAATAACGGCTTCACGCATATATATTTCTTCAGAAGGAAGTAGGTCTTTAATCGTTCAAGCAGGAGAAGCCTGGTCCTTGATCTGCTAGCTGGACGAGAAGCGGAGAACCGCCCTTACGGAGGGTTGGTCTCCGCGAACCGGATGGCATCCAGAAGCTCTGCACGGACCCGGATGCTCAGTGCGTTCAGAGGTGGACTGCTGATCGCTGCGACGAGGACTGATCCATTCAGCCGCCGGATTAAGGATTGGTCAGGGGCGTTGAGGAAGGTGGCGGATTGGCAAATCGCCGCGCAAGTCAGGCTCCGATGCGCTCACCACGATTCCATCCAGGGCCGAATGTCGAGTTCATGGGTCCACGCATCGCGTGGCTGTTGATGCAGCATCCAGTAGGTGTCGGCAATATGTTCGGGATTGACAATGCCGTCGACTTCCTTGAGTTTGTAACGATCGGGGAAGCTCTCGCGAATGAATTCCGTGTCGATGGCGCCGTCGACAATCAACTGTGCAACATGTAATCCTTTAGGTGCCAATTCCTTGGCCATCGACTGGGCCAACGCGCGCAACGCGTGCTTCGCGCCAGAAAACGCTGCGTAACCGGCTCGGCCGCGCAAACTCGCAGTGGCGCCAGTGAAGAAAATGGATCCTCTTTCACGGGGCAACATCACTTTTGCCGCTTCCCGGCCCATCAGGAAGCCGGCAAAACACGCCATCTCCCAAACTTTCTGATACACGCGAGCAGTGGTGTCCGTAATGTCGAATTTGACGTTCGCGCCGATGTTGAAAATTGCGGCTTCGACTGGAGCAATGTTCGCTTCGATTTCCTCAAACAGGGAAACCATCGCCTCTTCTTTTCGTGCGTCTGACCCGAAGGCGTACGCCTCACCGCCCTCCGAGCGAATCTGTTCGACAAGGGGTGTGAGTTTCTCCGGATGTCGGCGGGTCACGCACGCGATGTAACCCTCGCGCGCAAAACGACGTGCGATTGCTCCGCCGGTCGCGTCGCCGGCCCCGATCACCACCACAGCCTTTTTGGATGTTGCCATCATGTCTCCCGATATTGAACCGCAATGCAGAATGACGAACTGCATTGCAATCCATTATCGGAACGCATTCTGAGAAAGTCAAAGATTTTGTGTGCTGATGAAGCGACAAAATTTGCTTGGTTGAACTGCTATGCAGTATAGTAGACCGCAGAGCGATACAAAAGTGACTCGGAGACACCGGATGACTGTCCTGCTGAACGGGCGCCCGCTACGGCGCATTCACAATGTGATCGACCCATGGGTCAGCGCGAGTCCGGATGCGCCCGCCTTGATCGACCGGACTGCCAGTCTTACTTACAGGCAGCTGCATGAGGCAGTCGAAGGGGCTGCGCAACGCTTGGGCGAGCTCGGCGTGCGACCGGGTGATCGCGTACTCGTTGTTTGCGAGAACTGCGTCGCGGTAGGCGTGCTCCTGCTGGCGCTGAGCCGGCTTGATGCGTGGGCTGTCGTGGTCAATGCGCGTCTGTCACCCCGGGAGATCGATACATTCGCTGAGCATTCGGGTGCGAGGCGTGTCATCTATACGCCTGACGTTTCTCTTGAAGCCGGGGCGCATGCCCGGCGGGTTGGAGCAAAGGAAGAATTCTGGCCGCTGACAGGCCGTCTAAATATCGGGCCGCTGAACGAGCCGGCTGTAGCAGAGCAAACACACACCGATCCCGCGGAACAGGTCGCGGTGATGATTTACACATCCGGCACCTCAGGCAGCCCGAAGGGTGTCATGTTGACGCACTCAAACCTCTTATTCATATCGGAGGTTGCGCGATCCGTCAGGCTCCTGTCGCCGCAAGATACGGTGTATGGCGTCTTGCCCATGGCGCATGTGGTGGGACTCTCATCGCAACTTCTGGGGGCGCTTGCTTGCGGTAGCAAGTTGTTCATCGAGTCGCGCTACTCGGCGGAGGCGCTGGCCGACGCGATACTGAAGCGCGGCGCGACGGTCTTCGTCGGTGTTCCTGCGATGTTTTCGAAGTTGCTTGAATGGTCGCGCGCGAATGGCGTAGATATAAGTCGCCATCAGCTACGTTCAGTCGGTGCGGCAGGATCGCCTCTTACTCCAGAGCTCAAAGCGCAGATCGAGGCGGCCATGCAGACAACCCTGCAAAACAGCTACGGGCTGACAGAAACCTCACCGACCATTTGCCAGACACTGTTGCTGTCCGCCCCGCGGAACGACTGTTCCGTTGGACCACCGGTACCGGGCGTCGAGGTTCGTATGATGGGAAGTGACGGCCGCGATGTTGCCCGTGGCGAAGTTGGCGAACTGTGGGTGCGCGGACCCAATGTAATGAAAGGCTATTACCGCGCATCGGACCTGACGGCAGAGTCGATTCAGGATGGTTGGTTCAATACCCGCGACCTCGCTAGACAGGGCGAGGACGGCGGTGTCTTCATCATGGGCCGTACCCGCGAATTGATCATCCGCTCAGGATTCAACGTTTTTCCAGTTGAAGTCGAGCAGGCGATAAATTCCTATCCGGGCGTGGTTCAATCCGCAGTCATTGGCCGCCCCGCCGAAGGAAACGAACAGGTTATTGCTTACGTAGAGCCCGAAGCCAATGTCTACGTTGACACCGACGATCTGGACAGATGGGTTCGGCAGCAACTTGCACCGTACAAGGTGCCAGCGGAAATTCACGTGATAGAGAAGCTCCCTGCCGCGCCGACTGGGAAAGTGCTAAAAGGCAATCTCCGCGAGCTTGACGTGTTGCGAAGCGCGGAGCGCCGCGCGACGCATCCTGGTGGCTGACAGTGAAGCTGACAAGGCCGCTTCTTCGTACTAGACGCGTGGTATCGTGTCGCGGCTCGCGGCGCCGACCAGGGTGCCCGGGCTGCTGCAAAGTGTGTTGTGCGACGCAGCAATCGTGACAATCCTCTACGAACGGCGATCGGCCGGAGATAAAATTGAATATGAACACTGCAGAAGGCGATCGCGTGGACGATGACGCAGCGGACGAGGAATCAGGATCTGATGGCGCGTCCGATCGTCATTTTGTTACGGCCCTCGCTCGCGGCCTTGAGGTATTGAGCTGCTTTAAGACGGGCAATAACTTTCTGGCAAATCACGAGATCGCACAAAAATGCGGGCTGCCGCGTTCAACCGTTACGAGACTGACGTACACGCTGACCAAGCTGGGCTATCTTCATCTGGTGCCGAACAGCGGTAAATATCGCCTCGGGACAGCAACGGTTGCATTGGGCAGCGCAATGCTGGCAAAACTCGACGTGCGCCAGGTCGCCCGTCCGTTCATGCAGTTGCTTGCCGCAGAGACTGAGGCCATCGTTGCGCTGTCAACTCGCGACCGGCTTTCGATGCTGTACCTGGAATGTTGCAGGGGCAGTTCTATCGTCACACTTAGCCTGGACGTCGGGTCGCGCATACCTTTAGGCACCACGGCCGCAGGCCGGGCCTTGCTGGCCGGATTGCCCGCGCCCGAACGTTCGGATCTGATGGAACGAATTCGCGAGCTGGACGATGCAGCCTGGCCTAAGATAAGCGCGGGTATCGTACGAGCGGTGGACGAGTATGAAGCGACGGGATGTTGCTCTTCTCTCGGAGACTGGGTGAAGGGCGTGCACGGTATTGCCGTCCCATTCAATCCGGGGAGGGGGCTGCCGGTTATGGTCATGAGCGTTGCAGGAGCTGCACAAGCGTTCCCAAAAGATCAGTTGATGCACTTCGCTTCGAAGTTGATAACTATGGTCAAAAGCATTGAGGAAAATCTCGGCAAGATGCCATAGCTGAAAAAATATGTGCGCGGTGGCATCGCTGCCTTTTCGACACGATGATGGTGCCAGGACGGTCACTTTTCGCATGGGTGGCTGTCGTTTAGTGGTTGATTGATCATTGCGAATTCCAGTCGCAATGACTGTTTTCGAGTGCATATGCACAATATAGTGCATGTTGAACGATATGACGGGAGACAACGTGAGTAAGATCCAGGTTGATTTTCTTTTTGACTTCGGCAGTCCAAATGCGTACCTCAGCCACAAGGTGATTCCGCATATCGAGGCGCGCCAGGAAGTGGTGTTCCGGTACGTGCCTATTCTGCTCGGCGGACTATTCAAGCTGACAGGGAATCAATCGCCCGCAGACGCCTTTTCCCATATCAAGAACAAACCGCAGTTCGGCAAACTCGAAACTGCCAGGTTTGTCGCCCGATATGGGATCACGGAGTACCGATACAACCCATATTTTCCGATCAATACTCTAAAGCTGATGCGCGGAGCCGTTGCAGCCCAGCTGGACGGAACGTTCGACCTGTACGTGACGTCTGTGTATCGGTTCATGTGGGAAGACGAGCTCGACATGGGCGACCCTGTCGTGCTTTCCGCGGCACTCGATAAGGCCGGTCTGGACGGCAAAGGATTTGCACAGCGGATCGACGTCCCGGAGGTCAAGCAGCGGCTGATCGACAATACCCAGGAAGCTTTTGACCGAGGAGCATTTGGCTCACCGACTTTCTTTGTTAACGACGAAATGTACTTCGGCAAAGACCAGCTGCGCGATGTCGAAGAAGAAATCATCAGGTTGACTGCACCTCAGGCGTGAAAGAAGTGCCCAACGGGTAAAAGCAGCACCCGGCAGGGTTCGCTTGCATCGGTATTTTTCCAAAATCGTTTTACGACGGAGTATGTGTATGGCTATTCCCAGCATTCTGCATAACAGGCTTTCCGTTCCAGTCGTCGGTTCGCCTTTGTTCATCATTTCGAACCCTGATCTCGTCATTGCACAATGCAAAGCCGGGATTGTCGGCTCCTTTCCTGCGCTCAATGCACGACCTGAAGGGGTGCTCGAGCAATGGCTCGATCGCATCACAACCGAGTTGGCGGAGCATGACAGGAATCATCCGGAGCGACCATCGGCACCGTTCGCGGTCAATCAGATTGTCCATCGATCAAACAATCGTCTCGACACGGATATGGAAGTCTGCAAGAAATATCGGGTCCCGATTGTCATCACTTCACTCGGAGCGAGGAAAGAGATCAATGACGCAGTTCACGGGTGGGGAGGAATTGTTTTTCACGATGTCATCAACAACGTGTTTGCACGTAAGGCAATCGAGAAGGGCGCAGACGGACTGATCGCAGTTGCAACCGGCGCGGGTGGTCATGCCGGCGTGCTTTCGCCGTTCGCTCTTGTGCAGGAAATTCGAGAATGGTTCGATGGCCCGCTATTGTTGTCAGGCGCAATTGCCAACGGCAACTCGATCCTGGCAGCGCAGGCGAGCGGTGCCGACCTTGCCTATGTCGGCAGTGCTTTCATCGCCACGGAGGAGGCCAACGCCGTCGAAGGCTACAAGGATGCCATTGTCGAGGGCGAGGCGTCAGATATTGTTTATACGAATCTGTTTACGGGTGTGCATGGCAACTATCTGCGCAAAAGCATTGTTGCAGCAGGACTTGATCCAGATGGCCTGCCTGAGTCAGACCCGTCAACTATGAATTTTGGATCGGGAAGCAATGCAAAGGCCAAAGCGTGGCGGGACGTGTGGGGCGCAGGCCAGGGAATCGGTGCTGTAAAGCAGATCGTACCTGCAGCAAAACTGATAGAGCGGCTGAGGCACGAGTATGACCAGGCGCAATCACGATTGGCATTTCCGGAATCAAGCCTGCGCAGCGTCTGACAACTTGCGAACTTACCGTCACAACCACCCGATGACAGAGAGAAAGCAGTATGGCCCCATCCAGCATCTCCGATACTGAAGACGTCGTTACGAACCCTTATGCCGGTTATGACATCGCCACATGGCTGGTCGAGCTTGCTGCACGTCGAGGAGATCATCCCTTCCTCATATGGGATCCCTTCGAAGGTCAAGGTCGTACGTACAGCTATGCGGATCTTCTTGACCACGTACAGCGTCTCGCGGGCGGTATGGCTGCCCGTGGAGTGCGCGCAGGCGATCGCGTCGTTGTCCACATGGAGAACTGTCCAGAGGCAGTGCTGGTTCGCTTTGCGTGCGCCTGGCTTGGCGCGGTGTGCGTCGCAACGAATGCGCTAGCAGCGGGACCCGAACTCGCATACCTGGTTACCGCTGCGCGCGCTGTTTGCGCGGTGACCCAGTCTCATCTCGCTTCACTTCTCGCAGAGCATTGCCCCCAACTTGCCTGGATTGCTGTAGTGAATGCTGAGGCCGAAGGCGCTGAGAGTGCTGTAGGGGCTCAGAGGGTGTTTGACTTCTCAAGACTGTATGCCGGGCCTCTGCCTCGCAGGCGGGCCGATCCTTTGGCGCAAGCATCGGTGATGTACACCACAGGTTCTACTTCTCGACCAAAGGGTGTTGTTTGGACGCATGCCAATATCCTTTGGGCAGCGGAACTGAACGCCCGGCAACAGCGCTTGCAGGACGGCGATATTCACCTGCTCTTTCTTCCGCTCTTTCATGTCGTTGGCCTGTCCTGGTGCTTTTTTTCGACGATGTGGGCAGGTGGCACAGTCGTCCTTCAGCCAAAATTCTCCCGAAGCCGCTATTGGGACAGCGCGCTGCGGTATAGGGCGAGCGTAGGCTCTCAGGTGCATTTCACCATGGCAGCGTTGAAAGCCGAGCCGGTACCCGACCACAACTTTCGCGTCTGGGTAACTTCCCGACACGACCACGCCTTGTCATCCTTTTACCGTGTTTCGATGGTGGCTGGATGGGGCATGACTGAGGTGTTGACCCAGGTCATCGTATCGACGCCCAGTCACGGAAAATTGACCGGCGGAATCGGGCGACCGAGTCAAGCATACCAGGTGCGAGTGGTGGACGACGAGGGGCGCCATGTTAAAGCGGGTGAAACAGGAAGTCTCCTCGTTGGCGGCCGTCGCGGACTCTCAATTTTCAGCGAGTACGATGGCGACGAACGCACGACAGAAGAGTCGTTCGATTCGGCAGGCTATTTTAGAACAGGAGACCGGGTCAGGCTCGACAACGATGGCTGGATGGAATTTGCCGACAGGCAGAAAGACATCATTAAGGTTGGCGGCGAGAATGTCTCAGCAGCGGAAGTCGAGGCGACCATCGCAAGGCTGCCTTCTGTGAAAGAGGTCGCGGTCGTCGGTAAGCCTTGTGCAATGTATAACGAGGTGGTCGTCGCATACGTTGTCGCAAGTCCGGACCTTGGTCCGGAGCAGACCCGACTGTTGCCCGAAGCGGTGCGTGAGCATTGTGCGCAAAACCTGGCAAGATTCAAAGGGCCCAGTGAGGTTCTGCTTATCGAGAGCCTACCGCGCATCGGAATCGGGAAGATTGCAAAGGCTGTCTTACGCGAATGGGCCGCAGCGGCGCCCTCGACGCGCACGGGCACGACTCGAGCGGACGCGCCTGGACCAATGCTTCGCAACGAATAATCACTGACCATGATCGACCTCTATCACTGCGCCCGATCGCGTTCGTTTCGCCCGCTGTGGATGCTTGAGGAATTGCAGTTGCCTTATCGGTTGCACGTCCTGCCATTTCCTCCGCGGGTAAAGGCGCGGGAGTACCTGGGATTGAATCCGCTAGGAACCGTCCCGTGTTTCATTGACGGAGACGTGATCATGACGGAGTCCAGCGCGATCTGCCAGTATCTGGCAGATCGGGACGAAACCCATGGCTTCTCCGTTTTGCCGTCGGACCCAACGTACGCGCGATACCTTAATTTTTTGAGTTTCGGTGAAGCCACACTGACGTTTCCGATCGCCATTTACATGCGATACACGCGCCTCGAACCCGAGGAAACTCGAGCGCCTCGGGTGGCTAACGATTACCGGCGTTTTTTCTTCGGGCGGCTTCGGGCAATCAGGGCAATTCTTTCCAAAGACGATTATGTGTGCGGTGGCCGCTTTACGGCAGCCGATATCTCGGTTGGATATGCGCTCATATTTGCTGCTATGAACGGGCTAGAGGACGATTTTCCACCGGAAGTGTTCGCGTATCTCGAACGGCTGCGCGCAAGGGATGCATTCAGGCGCGCGTTGATTGCTGAAAGTGTTCCGAATCGTCAGGATGGCGGGCAAGCGTAAGGTGTCCGCGTGAACCCATCGACTGCCGGTCTCAAGTCCGGAAGAGCGTCTTTGGCTGACGGAGATTGATTCCCCGTTGTGTCGAACGCTCTTGGTTCGGCGGATGACGAATGCGCTGCATGCAATCGCGAGGAGGGCGACAGCCATCAGGCCAGCGCTCATGAGTGATATTCGGCGGGCAAGGGCAGGTCGTCCATCGTCGACAGGGTATCTTCAATGCCCAGCCGGAACGACCGGGTGACTTCGGCACGAAGTGACCCGGTCAGTCGCGACAAGGCAGAGTCGAGAAACTTTCCAAGAATCATCGCCTGTGCCTCCAGCCTGCTGATAGTTGTTGTGTTGGAGGTGACGAGCCTGTCATTTCTCCCAGAACGCCGGTGTCGCTTGGCATTTCCAGGCCTCGCTCAGAACGTTTGCCAGTCATCGGCGCCGCTATCAGCCAGAGCCGTGTTGTCGCCGGTACGCTCGGCTCGCACGAGCTTTTGCGATGACGTAGCCTTTGCGATGGATGGCGCGCTTCTGGCTACCGTTCGGGGCCGTTCGAGTGGCTGGACAGTCGCATGGGATGCTTCATGGTCGTCTACGCTGAAGACGGACACCGCGTCACGCAGTCCCTCCGCCTGTTGCGCCAGAGACTGGGCCGCGGCCGAGGCCTGCTCGACAAGTGCGGCGTTTTGCTGGGTCACTTCATCCATCCGGGTAACGGCCGTATTGACCTGTCCGATACCGGTGCTCTGCTCCTCGGAAGCCGCTGCGATCTCACTCATGATGTCCGTGGTGCGCCCGGCTGCCTGCACGATTTCAGTCATGGTCCGGCCCGCGTCTTCAACGAGCTTCGATCCGGTATCAATGCGTCTGACCGATTCGGTGATCAGATCCTTGATCTCCTTCGCGGCAGTGGCACTGCGCTGTGCAAGCGTGCGGACTTCTCCCGCGACGACGGCAAACCCTCGCCCCTGCTCGCCGGCACGGGCGGCCTCGACCGCCGCATTGAGCGCGAGAATGTTGGTCTGGAACGCAATCCCCTCGATCACGCTGATGATCTCGGCAACCCGCCCGGAGCTTTCGGCGATCTCGTGCATCGTCGTGACAACACGGCTAATCTCTTCCCCTCCCCGTCGCGCGACGCCCGAGCCTGTACCGGCCAGCTGGCTCGCCTGAATCGCATTGTCTGCGTTCTGGCGCACGGCGCTGGTCAGCTGTTCCATGCTCGATGCGGTCTCCTCCAGAGAGGCGGCCTGCTCTTCGGTCCGCTGTGAGAGATCGGTATTGCCCTGCGCGATCTCGCCTGAGGAGACCGTAATCGACTCGCTGGCGGTCTTGATCCGCAGGACGAGGGCCGCAAGCTGGTCTCTCATTGTGCTCAGCGAGTACATGAGGCTTGAGTGGTCGCCCGGCTTAAGCTGTACGGTGGCGCGCAGGTTACCCGCCGCGATCTCGCTGGCCAGTGCCATTGCGTCGCGAGGCTCACCACCAAGTTGCCTTGCCACACCAAAGGCGATGACGAGGGCAACCACGATGGCGACCACGGCCGCTGCCAGCATCAAGCTGTAAACTAGCGTTTTCGCCTGCGCATAATCCTGACCGGCCTGTTTGCCTTCGTCGTTTGCGCTGGCCGTATTGGCATCCACGATGGTCTGGATGTCTTTTTCGATTGCATTTCGAATCGAGTCCGACTTCTTGCGCAGCAGGCTCATCGCATCGGCCTGCCGATCCTGTCTGACGAGTTCCAGAACCTGATTGTTGAGATCGAGAAACTTCGGCATCAGCGTCTGAATGTCGGCGTAGGCGGTTTTTTCCTCGGGACTATCTACCAGAGTTGCGTATTCCGAAGATGCCTTCTGGTAGTGGGCCAGCGCCGTATTGATGCGATCTTCTGCAGTATGGGATTCATCAGGCGTCGTTGCGGTGGCGGCAAGAAGCTGACTTGCCCGGATGCCGCGAATAGCCAACTGCATCTCCAGATTGGTGCGTACGCTAGGCAATGCGTTGTCGCGCAGGGCGGCAACGTGAGTGTTCTCCTGATTCATCTTGTAAAGGGAAAACCCACCAAGACAAGCCATCAGAAAGATCACGAGAGAAAATCCCGCGATCAACTGCGTTACTACCTTGAAGTTTCTTCCAAACTGCATGGCACCCCCCTCCAGGATCGAGATAAATGGATCGTTATATTCCCTCGGAGAGCACATCAATTATTTTTATGTGTAAAACGAAGGGACGAATATTACCGCAAAAAAAAGTAATCGGTTGGCATCATATTTATTACGTATTGCTTGTCATGTTTTACATAACACTTGAATGTCACCCGCCTGGCTGTGATGCCCCCGCGACACGGACTGTCCATGAAGAGCATCCGGCGGTATCTGAACGCGCTGGAGACTGCTGACCATACGCAACTCGCTGAGCTGAAAGTAAAGGCAATCCGACTGCAGGACAAGATCGTGCGCTTGCGATCCAGACGCACGTTCCATGGCGACGAGCGGAAGACTGCTGGAGATCGGAATTGAGGTAGGGGCCGGCACGATGCTGGAGGAGATCGGCCTGTTTTCGCCCGACCACCGGCGGACCTGCACGGCACGCTGCCGGAGCGACTGCGAACTCCTTTCGGCCTCTGCGCCGACTTAACGCGACTACCAGGACCGGAGTTTGCAACGTACCTGATTCAGCTCATCACCCGCCGACTGGGAGCCGACAAACTTGGGGCCGAAAGACTAGTACCCGTTTGCCAAGCGCGCTTTTGGCGTGCAAGGTCAGGTAGTAATCGGCCTTCGGTCCTCGTTGTGTCGGACAGCCGGGGGGAGTGTCGTAGATTCAATGAGTTCCTCTGTAAAGCTGTTGGATGTGCGCCGCTTCGCCGTTATTTTTCGAGCGCACGAGGTCTTGATAAATGTCGGCCCGGCTTTTTGCAAGGGGAACGGCAGCGCCGCCCGACATGGAGTGGCCAGAGAAATCCGGACCTTGTGAAGTGATCAAGGTCTCTGACGTTGCGGGCGACGGATTCGAGTTGGTGTCTGCGGCGTTCGCCTGCCAGGCAGACATACAGATCGCTCCACCGACAAGTAACAGTGCTGTCTTCATGTGAATCCCCTTGCGGAAGTATTGGCGCAGTTTCGGTTGCGTCGGACCGGCGAGAGTCTCGCCACGTTCGACAGGAACGCATCTAAGGTTGCATGACGAATACAGAAAGATTCGGTTCGACTACGGTGGACTGCGCTTCATGGTGTGTGGAAGCACCTTCGCCTATATGCCTTTCGTAATAGGCGCTCCGCCGGCGCGGTGACGCGTTAGCCGCGTGAATTTCGTCGACAAGCCGATCTGTCCGCAACGAACGGTCAGAAGCGAACGGCATCGACGTGCCCGTTAACATCGGACGACGAGCACCAGGTAACTCGCGAATGAGGAAAAGGTGCGCGAACTGTCTGAGAACCTGGTGGCCCGCGTCTATAGGGAATCACTATTCCTGGATCTGTTTTCAATCTTCATCCTTTCCAAACATTTGATCGAACATGGGGAAAACACAACCTTGCCGTGAGGTGCGGCGGCGCGTCGGCATTCTGTTGTGGTGCTTTGTGCCGCCGACTCACTTCGAAGAGTCTGCTTATTGAATAACAGGCGAGAGCGCGGATCTATTCCGCACGCGAATTCAAGTAACTACCGGCGTTTCTCGACGCACCGCGCGCCATAAGAACTGCGTACAGGCTCGACAGATCGCTGAAGGAAATGGCGATCAAAGCTATTGGCGCTAATTGCCCCTCTTGCCGGACCAATCCTTCCGCGACATCAGTTTTAACCCGTTGATCCTTACCGACGGAATCGCGCGGTCCAGTGATCCTTTGCTGGTCGCACGTTCCGGTGCATACGCGGAATCGCTCGACCGTCGCGTCAGTGAGGAAGGCCACGTATTGGAACTCTCAAACAGCACACACCCATGATCTGGCGTGCATCGGATTGCGCGCGAGGCGTTATGCAATGTCGCAGCGCGCACATGCGAGACCGGCGTTGCCGATGTCGCGAAGCGAAGGATTAGCTGTTCGGCTCGCATCGCGCCTTGTCCTCTCGGACCGCCGCGGCTTGCCGGTGATTACCGCGTTGCCCCGGCATCTGTTCGGCGAGAAGCCAGGGCTTTCATTCCAGTGAACGCCTGCTTCAGCAGCGGCGAATCGTGTCCTGATGGTGTCACCGGTGACCGATCTGCTTCGCGTGCTGCTATTTGCCAAGAGCATGAAATAAGAGAGACGGGTTAACTGTTCTTTCATATGCAGCGCCAGATAGCAAATCAGCTCTTTATGCAGGCGTGGCCTGCTGACCCTACCGTCTCTCTGAATGGCGCAAGGGGTGGCGGCAACCGACCACCAAATGGAAGATCCGTATGAATTCATTGATGAAACCAGTTGCATCCGGCATCGAACGTCCGTTAGGCGCGATGGAAAAGTTCTTCTACCTGCTGAACCAGGATCACCCGAATCACTTCGCTATCACAGGTGAGGTGACCGGACCAACGCGTATCGACCAATGGCGCAATGGACTGGATCTGGTGGGACACCATTCGCCGCTGGTGTGGTCGCGAATCGAGCGTGATAGTGGTGGCGTTCCCGTGTTCCGTCCATCACCACACGGGTCTATTCCGTTGAAGGTGGTTTCGTATGACGGATCCCGATGGACCGATGAGGTCGCGGCGCAACTCGCGCAGCCGTTTGACGAAACGAATCCACCACTTTTGCGAGCCACGTTGCTGCACAGCGCGGAACGTTCGATTGTCGTGCTGGTTGCGCACCACTCGATCAGCGACGGGGTGTCACTCACGTTTCTGTTGGGCGACCTCTTGCGCGCAGTGTCCGGACAGGACCTGTTGCGTAGCCGGGAGAGCGAATCCGTTGAGCGACTCGTGGAATTCAGGTATCGCCGTGCGCTCACGCATGCGACCGAACAAGCAGCCGAACAAGCAGCCGAACAAGCAGCCGAACAAGCAACCGAACAAGCAACCGAACAAGCAACCGAACAAGCAACCGAACAAGCAACGGCGGTTGCGCGGCAGCCGAAAGTATTCAGATACCAGGACGGATCCACCCCGCACGTTGAGATGCTGCGCCTGAGTTCTGATACAACGCGCAAACTTAGGGAACGGGCGAGGACCGAGCGAACGTCCGTGCAATCGGCGCTGGTGGCGGCACTGGTTGGAGCGAGTTATCGTTTGGCTCCCGAGGCATGCGGGGAGCCGATGCGCATAGTATCGCCCGTTGATCTGCGACGTCGATTGCTTGATAACAGCGACCACCTGGGCATGTGCGCAAGCGCCGTCGTTCTCGCCGATGACGGTCCTGCGAACGCTGATTTGTGGAGCCGGGCACGTCACCTGGGGCAAAGTTTCGCCGGCCTTGAATCACCGTCGATGTTGGCGGAAGAAGTGCTTGCAAAATATGATGCGCTGGCCGGAGTCAAAGAGACCGCCGAAGCGAAAACAATCTTTGTGAATGTGTTCGCTGGTGACGCTGCCGTGACAAATCTGGGTGTCGTCACTCTGCCGCAAGTGTTTGGCTCGCTGGTCCTCGATGCAGTCTGGGGACCGTCGATCGCCGTCGGTCTGGTAGGCGAGCAGGTGATTGGCGCTGCGACATTCAACGACCGATTGCATCTCGCCCACACGAGCTACGCCCCGATCAAGGGCCTGCTGGATCAGATGACCGCGGAACTGTTGGATGCCTTGTCCAACGTCTACTGACGGCGTTGCAGCTGGAATTGACGGGCGACGCGGACGGACTGGGATTCAATCGGATATTGCACAAACGTCAACCCAAACGTGACGTGTAATAACTTTCCTACGATACTCGATCGATAGTATGACGAAGGAGTAAGCGAAACCTGTTTCGTCGACGCCGTTAGGGGCACGCGACAAACGGATCACTATCCGAACACGAACAGAACGCGCAGAGCACTTGTCGTCGACGCCGTCCGGTTTGCCCAAAACGACTAGCCATTGGGCCGGAGGTGATCATGATCACTTTCGGCTCCTTCCTGGCATTTTCGATGCCCCATCAACGAGCCGCGCTTCGTCGCACATCCATGCGCCACGCGATTCCGATTTCGTCGACGCTGCCGCAGCGCGGCGTCGACTCAAACACAATTTCACGGAGATCGTCATGTTCATTGCCTTCCTTCTCGAACGCATTGGCCTGTCATTCGAGCGCGCTGAACGACACCGCAGGGATGAGTACCTTGCAGGTGCGCGAGACCTGGTTGATCTCGAACTGCGCATGCGCTTGCTCGAAAGAGACGGCTAGCCGCGATAGTGCGCCGACGAGCGGGTGCGGTCAGCCCCATCGAGCCCTTGGCGGCATTCGGAATAAACGCTCTTCCACGGCTGTTTTCAAGTCATGTCGCCGATTGCGGACTCCCTGCTCGCAAGAATTTCTGTGATGCAGCGTTCCGCCGAGGTGGTGCCTTATCTCCGATTACCGTTGCAGGAGCTACGATGTCGAATCGTTATTCAGGTGAACGAGCAGTTGTCATTGGCGCGGGAATGGGCGGACTGCCCGCCGCACAGGTTCTGGCCGACTATTTCAGGGAAGTCGTCGTGCTTGAAAGGGATGTCCTTCCCGCGGACGCGACACCGCGGCCCGGTGTACCGCAGGGTGAGCATCCGCATGGCTTGCTTGCCGGCGGGCTCAAGGCGCTGTGCGATCTGTTTCCGGATTTTTCCTCCACACTCGTGCAGGCCGGCGCCAACTCGCTCGACTCCGGTCTCGAGGTATGCCATGAGTATCCGGGGCAGGAACCGTTGCCGGTGCGCAGTCTCGGTGTCGCCACCTTTACGATGACGCGCCCGTTGCTCGAGCTTGCCGTGCGCCGTCGTGTGCGGGAACGCGCAAACGTCGTCTTTCGCGATGAATGCCGTGTCGTTGCCATCGGCGCCACGCCTGATGGCAACGCGGTCGCCTCGGTGGCGTACAAGACCCGCGACGGCAAGCTCGAAGTATTGCCCGCTGACCTCGTCGTCGACGCATCCGGTCGCGGAAAGCCCACGCTGGACTTCCTTAAATCCACCGCCCGCCCGATGCCGGAGGAGACCGTGATCGGCGTGGACTTCGGTTACTCGACTGCCGTCTGTACGATTCCGCCTGACGCGACTCCCGCGAGGAAAGTCGTGATCACCATGCCCAGGGCGCCGCAAGAAAGCCGCATGGGTCTTTTGCTGCTGCGTGAAGACGGCAACTGGTTCGCGGCGCTCGGAGGACGGGGCGCGGATACGCCGCCCGCCGACGGCGATGCATTCACCGCCTACGCCGCAAGCCTGCCGACTTCCAGCGTGTACGACGCGATCAAAGACGCAACGTTGCACGGCCACATCGAACAGTTTGCGTTCCCTGAGAGCCGTCGACGTCACTTCAACACCACCGGCGATTTTCCGCGCGGACTGATTCCGATCGCCGATTCGGTTTGTCGCTTCAATCCGGTCTACGGACAGGGCATGAGCGCCGCGGCTCAGGAGGCCGTCGTGCTGCGAAATCTGCTCGCGGCGCACGCCAGTGATGCCGATCCGCTTGCCACACTGAGCAGTGAGTTTCTATCCACGATCGAATCGATCATCGAGAATCCGTGGTCGCTGGCGGCGCTGCCCGATCTGGCCTATCCCGATGCCCGGGGCAAACGTCCAGCCGATCTGGAAGAATCGATCGGGCATCACATGGCGATCACCCAGGCGGCGCACCACGATCCCGACATCCATAAACGGCTGATCGAGGTGTTGAATCTGCTGAAGCCGGTCAGCGCGCTAAAGGCGCCGGCGATCACGCAGAAGGTGACCGGCGAAGAGGTCAAAGCCTGATGACGTCTGCACGAAGCCGAGGCGCACCGGTCCACCATATTCCTTGCATAAGTGAATGATGCCTCATGAGATGAGCATTGCGGTGCGTGCGCCAAACTCTGCGAGAGACGGTATCGTGCCGCTGGCCTCGGTGCTGGTCATGGCAGCCATAGTGGACGAAGGACATTTGTAAGCCGCCTGGTTGCGCAGGGCGACTCGCTCGACACGGTGCAGTTTCTGCTTGGGCATTCCGATCTGGATCACGTTGCCCCGTATCTGGAGGTGACTCGGCGGGAGCGATGGGAAGCCATCGCGACATTCGACAGGGTCTTTGATAAAGATTGATGCGTGGATGCCGTTAACTATCGTTGGATGCAGATTCCACGTTCGAAGCAGATTCATGCAATTCGCATGATTAGCCAAATAGACGGTCGTGGGCCGGAAATGCGCAGAGTTCGCTGTATCAAATCGATTGAATTACTCGACGACACATTAAAGAGAAATTAGCACATGCAGAAGGCTAGAAAGGGTTTCCTCCGGGTTGGGGCGATGCTTGCCCTCTCTATGCTCGCGGCGAGCTGCGCGATCGACCCTTCCTCTCCGACACCATCGGGACAGAACTTTGCGCCCGAGATGACCGGCGCGTTCAATGTGGTGGAAATGAGCGATAGCAGAGCGGGATTTTCTCGCCTGACCACCTCTTTCAGCTCGGACGGAACAATCGGCTCGCTTGTGTACGACTACTCGAATGGGAATCGCATGGATGTCGAACTCACTGGTTGCGCATCGTACACTCGCCATATTCTCCCTGGCCTAATGCACGACAACGCCACGGTTGAACAGGACATTCATGAGGTCCGTTGCCGATCCACGGGATCTGTATGGCGCGTCGCAATTTTTCGGAAGGGTGCGTCTGGAACGGGCATCACTGCGTCGTTGAAGGCGGCGACGGGCTACGAATTTTCCTTTGATGTCCCCTTTAGATCCACTGTTGCAGTCAAGCCCGCCCCGGAGCGAGAGTCAATAAAGAAATCCGGGTAATCGGAAAAGCGGCCCGCCGCGCAACAAGGAACACATGAACCAAAACACAGACGCGAGCAAACTGCCCGCATGGACGTTGCTGGTTTCTGTGCCTGGACGGTTGGCCGCACTGACGATCCTATGGAAGTGCCACGACTTCGGCTTGTCCTGGTGGGTCGGCGTGCCAGCTGTCCTTGTGGTTGTGGTCGTAGGCATCTTGTTCGGCCCATCGAGCGTAAGTACTCACCATCACGGCGTTAAAACGGAAAACGGAAATGCGCTCGTGCGGGTCACAAAGGAAACCTGTTGTACGCGGCACCAGCGGCAGCCTCGAAGGTCCATGCCTATAAGACGCTTCGCAAGATCACAATCAACTTTATTGATTTGAAAGAGGAGGGTTTTGTGCCATTTCAACCGGTTTCTTTAGTGGAAGATAACGCGTCTGGCAAGTTTCCATCTGGATTGAGGGCTTTATTCAATCAATGTGGCAATAAGCACTACAACGGATCGCTAAGGCTCCTTGACGCCCACCATGCCGAAAAGGTAATACCGATCTTCCATGATGAATGTCTGGAGAATAAACCAGAGACATACGCTCTCCTCCAAAAGGTTCGCAAAGCGATGCGCATCCAACATAATGCCTTTCTCCCTTTTGTCGAAGATGCGCGGTCCGTACATCAGAATGAGCACGGTTATTTGCCGCACAAGGATGATGCCCCGTCCGCGGTCAGTGCTCCTTTCATTCGATACGCCGCGAAGACGGTTGGTGCTCTCCCGCATAATCAGGCAGCAGCAAACGCGACTACCAATGGGCAGTTTATGGAATACACGTGTCAGGACGATCTGTACGTGGAGTGCCGATTTGTCGTCGACTACCGTTTTGGCTTTGTCTACATGACCTTTGGACACTATCATAGGGATTCGTTTGCTTTGCTTATCCGCTCTAGCGCAGAGTTGTATTTCGAGGTTATGCCGACTTTGCCGGCACTGAAGGTGAATTACGCGCAATAGACGAACTTATTGTCTTCGGCACGGTTCGTTTTCCGAAGTGGCCGGATCATATCGTGCCTGTGCGAGACTTTCTGCCAGTTGGATATGCGATATAGTCCAATGACAGAGTATGTTCCTGAGCGCGCGACCGGTGAGCTGATTGCGCTCGAAGCGAAGCTCTCGGCACAGATGCCGTATCGACGGGCTGCCGCAACAATACGCGAGTTCTTACCTGTAAGGAGCAGCCTGAATCACGTGACTGTTCTGAACACGGCCTTCGCATCGGTACTCGTGTAGAGGCCGTGTAACCAGTAACGCAGACCGGCATGGACGGCGACCCCGAATGGACTCTGACCATTGGTGGGGGATTCGTCCGGGCCGGCGTAAACCGGAATGTTCGATTTGAGGTGCTAACAGGGCGACTGTCTGCGCAAGGCGAGACGTGTCGCACGTTCGCGTTCGTGCGAGTACCGACCCACGCACCCAATGTCGATCGCGGTATCGCGAGACCCGCCGGCGCTGACGCCTTCCAACCGGCACGTCTTCTTCGATAGTGTTCACGTGTCCACCTATTTAAGTGCACACGATGCTCCCAAGACCTTCAACGTTACTCAAGACAGGATCGCCGGCCGCTTACGCACCACATCCATTGGACCGATCCGGGAGAAGCAACCGCAAGCTGCCCATGAAGGACTGTGAAAAGGCATTGAGCCGGCGGCACGTCGGGCTGGTCAAGTTGCCACGACAAGTCTTTCGCCACGCTCTGTCGCGTGTGAGTGGTGCAGGACGGCTACTCCTCAACGAGAGCCTCCAGTCGGCCTGCACGTACCGCGTTCACCAGCGCTGCGTGGTCGCGCTCCGTCTGATCTGCATAGGCGAGGGAGAACGCGCCGATGGCCTCGTCAAAGGTGTCACCCTTGCCCAGATAGCCACTGATGGTCGTGGCGTCCCCGGACTTGGCATGGGCGCGGGCCAGGGTCCAGCCGCAGAACTGGGCATAGCGGTTGAGCTGCGCGGCGGTCATTTCATCGAGGACAACCGACATCTTCATGTCCCGCAACTGCCGCACAAAAAAGTCATAGCCTCGCTGTCCCCGCAACCACCCTAAAAAGATGTCGCTGGAGGACTGCATCAGCCGTTGTCCCATGACGACGCGCTGCCCCTGATTTTCATAATGGCTCTTTCCCGCATAGGGTTCGAGCACCGACCGGCGCTGTTCCTTGAACTGGAGCATCAGGGGATGGTCTTCCTCGTCGAAAAACAGCCCGATGAAGCACCGGGTGCCGACGCTGCCAATACCCACGACCTTCAGGGCGAAGTCCTCCAGGTGGTAGCGATCCATGAGGACACGGCGCTCGTCGGACAGCGACCGGCGATAGTCGGCGAGTGCCTCACGAACCCGTTCCTCGAAGCCCGGGTCACTGACGTGGTAGAGCAGCGGCGGTTGATCGACCAGGCGGCGTCGTCCAGCCACTTCGCCGGTGATCTTGGGAAAGAGGTTTTCGACAACACGCTGGCGGGCTTTTTCTGCCAGTCGCTCCCGGTATTTTTTGACCTTTTCATCGGGCGCCATCGCAATGAGGGTTTCCATGTCCAGGCGGGTGTACCAGACTTCCAGAGGATTCGTCCGGGAATACTCCCGCAGGCGTTCCCGATATGCGCGCACGCACTCGAGGACGGCTTTCCGGGAATCCGCATCCGGCAAGTCGTTATCGCGCCCAGCAATCGCGAAACTGACGGCCAGCCGTTTCAGATCCCATTCCCAAGGCGCTGGCAGCGTTTCGTCAAAGTCGTTCAGATCGAAGACCAGATTGCGCTCCGGGGTGGCAAACAGGCCAAAATTCAACAGGTGGCAGTCTCCACAGGCTTGCACTCGAAGACCTGTACTTGGGGTAGTCGCAAGATCGTGGGCCATGAGCGCCGCCGAGCCGCGCAGGAACGTGAAGGGACTGCGGAGCATACGGCCATAGCGGATCGGGACCAATTCCGGCAAGCGATCCAGGTTCGATTCTTCCAGTATCTCGATGGGGTCCCGGCGCTGTGCCGATGGTGTCCAGTCGGCGTGGCTGTTGCGCGGCACCCGATCGCGCAACGCTCGACCGGCGGCAAGTCGCTCTGACCGGGAGCGAGGAGCCGGGACATCCTCCGCGACGTTATTGACCCTGACCTTGGCTTTCCCAGGCACCTTCACCATGGTTTCCATGCTCACCTCCTCCTGACCGGCTCGCGATGCGGAGTTCACTCTGGCATGGCGGAGGCCGGCATCCTCTGATCCTGCCGGCCCCGGGCACGTGCCCAAAAATACTTCAGATATCGAGCTTGCTAACCTTCGTGCACCTGCGGTGCGAGGTTAGCCATCAACCCTGCATGGGTGAGCACGGAGGTCCAGCCTTTACTATTGCGAAATTAACCCCCGCCGGCCGACCTGATCAGGAAGGATCACTGACCCACTTCTTTCAGTGTCAGGGAATTCTTCACCGACGTGACGCCGGACACCCCCTTCGCTAGTTCTCCCGCCTTGTCGATCTGGGTCGCGTCAGTGACGGCTCCCACGAGCGTCACTGCACTGCCTTTCGCAACTACGTTGATTCTGGACGTGCCGACACCGCCCTTCGAGAGCGCGACAAGCACTTTCTTGCTGAGTGCGCGATTCGCCTGTCTGGTGGCTTTCGCGCTTCCTCCGCTTGACGGCGCCATACTGGATTGAGTCGACGGCGCAGCGGATTCGCTAGTCTGCGACCACGCATTGACGGATACCACGACGATCAATGCGCCACCCATCAGCTTGAATGTCCTGATTGCTTTCATTTCTCGCTCCTGTTGAGGCACGATAGATCCGGCGGGAATCGCCGGTCTGCATCTGACAACGGACCTTAACCCGACGATCATGCTAGTCGAGTCGTCGACCATTGCGGACGATCACGTTCAGATTCGACTGACTAGTGCCGGTCCTCAAGACCTTTGAGGTGACTCTCCGGTTCCTTCAGAAGAAATCATGGATGGGCGGCTGCAATTCGCTCAGAGTCCCGGAGTCGAGCGAATTGAAAGTCGGCGCCACCGAAGCGCCGCGAACGAATCTGGCCGGCATTTCCGCCGCTATGAACACGATGACGGACCGGTCTTTTTTCGCCTCTGTCTTCGCCATTCCTGTCTTCGCGAGTCCCGGTTCAGGTACTTTCCGGAGTTCCTTTCATAATGTAGGCTGCGGAACAAAAAGCGGCAATGCAACTTTGGTCCAATTCCTGGAGCATCGGGAGCGCGTTACGCTGATCGAATCCACTTTCGAGTCAGCCAAACCGGTGACTGCCGCAACCACCCCCAGTCGCCTCAGCGCGTTGCCCCTATCGCGCCAGACCATACTGACAAATGTGGCGCGCCGAGGCACAACCCAAATTCGGGTTCTCCCTGGTCGGCGCAAGGAGGCCATCTGCTCCCGTGACGTTGGCAGCAAATTTGGTGCTGTGCCAGTGATCGCCAGTTCGGCCGCCAACCAGTATGACCATGCGCTATCTGCCCATGAAGAAATCATGTGCACTACTGGTATGACGCATCCGGAAGATGTCGAAACGCGCGAACCGGTCCTCGATACTGTCGATCGAATTTCGGAATTGTGCTTTGGCCCGTTCATGGCGCTGACTTTCGTGGGAGCCGTATCGGCCGCCACGGCAGGAGAAGATGCCGGACGAAATGGACCGGACCCGGCCGCCGGCGTTAGCGCGTCTCGCGGCGCAATGCCATGCGATTTCTTTCTCATCGATGTGTTTTCGAGGCCGACGTTGTATTCCGCATACGGTCATGCACAGTGGACGAACGGCGCGATCTCATTGGTCCAACGACCTAACAATAGTCTTCACCCCTTACTGTCGAGCGTGAAATCGACCCATAGCTGCTCGGGCAGGCTCTTGCCCTCGAGCCCATGGGGCGGAGGCGGGCACACGGCGTCGCGCACGGCCGCGAGCGCGGCATGGTCGAGCAGGCCCATGCCGCTGGACGTCACGACGTGTGTGTCGGACACTGCGCCGTCGCGATAGACGAACCGGACGAGCGTCCGCCCGGTTACCCCTTCCATGCGGGCCGATTCTGGATAGCGCAGCGCCGCTTCGATCGCGGCGCGCAGCGCGGCATCAAAACTCGCTTCGGGGCGGGCCGGAGCGGGGACGGGCGCTGGCGCGGGACGCGGTGCGGGAGGGGACGCGGGTTCGGCCGGCGCGGCGCTCTGAGCGGGCGCGGTGTTCGGCGCCGGAATCGGCGCGGCCGGCTGCGGCTTCGGCGGTGCCGCGTGCGCGACGCGCGCCTGATGTACCGCTGGAGCGCGACGCGGCTCCACGGCCGGTTTCGGCACCGGCTTCGACACTTCGCGCCCGGGGATGCGCGCGGGCTTCGGCGCCGGGGCCGTCGGCGGCGCCAGCGTGATCGTCATCGGCTCGGGCCGCCTCGGCGCAGAGATGCGCGGATGAGTCAGCCATGCGCCGACGCCCGCGAGCAGGAGCGCCTCGACGGCTAGCGCGAGAGTGGCTGACATATAGAGCGGCTTGCGCGTGCCGGGGTGCGGCGCATGCTGCGCGACGGTCGGCATCGACGACATGTCAGTCCACCTTTTCCGGTTGCGCGGCCAGCGACACCTGCGTAACGCCGGCCGCGCGGCACGCGTCCATCACGTTCACGAGCTTCTGCAACTGCACGTCCTTCGCGCCCGCGATGGTCACCACCGTATGCGCCGGATCGGGGCGCTTCGCGAGCAGCGCGGTCAGATCGGCCGTGCTGAGCGTGCGGCCGTCGACCGACACGCTGCCGTCGGCCGCGAGCGTCACCGTCACCTTCGGCGGAGGCAGGCTCTGTGCGCTCGCGGCCGACGGCAGCTGCGTGCGCAGGCCCGCGTTCGGAATCATGTGCAGCGTGATCATGATGAAAAACACCAGCATGAAGAACATGATGTCGATCATCGGAATGATCTCGATGCGCGCCTTGCGTGCCTCAAAGTACTTCACGTTATGCTCCCCGCCGGGCGAGCGACCCGATCACCCCGTGGGGGGTTTCAGTTTCCGCCTCCCGCGCGACCTGGACATCCGGGATGTCGCTCGTCAGGCGATTGACGAGCGCGGTCTTCAGCGTATCGAGTTGATGCACGACCAGTCGCACGCGATTATGCAGGGCATTGAAGAACACGAGTCCGATCATCGCGACGAACAGGCCCGACGCAGTCGCGATCAGCGCCTCGGCGACGCCGCCCGTCACCTGGATCGGCGCGTTGCCCGGATTCGACAGCACCTGAAACGCGTCGAACATGCCGACGATCGTGCCGAACAGGCCGAGCAGCGGCGCCAGCGTGACCGCGGTATCGAGCACCCACAGGAAACGGTCGATGCGGGGAGCCTCGCGCATCACTGCTTCCTCGAGGCTCGCGGCGAGCGTGTCGCGATCGGCGCGTCCGGCGAGCCGGCCCGCGGTTGCGATCACGCTGCCCGTCGGGAGCCCGTCGTGCCGTTGGGCCCAGGCCGCGAGCGCGCTCGCGTTCAGCGTCTTCTGATGGTCCAGTTCGGCAAGCGCCGCGTGCGCATCGCGCGCGACACGATGCAGGAACCACAGCCGCTCGATGACCACGGTCAGTGAGACGAACAGCAGCGCGGCGATCACATACAGCACGCCGCCGGAATGATCGGCGACGCGTAACAGGATGTCCATCGACATGATCGATCCTCCTCAAAAATCCGCATGCAGGGAAACGTAGGCGGCCAACGGCGCGCCAAGGTAGGCGCCGACCACGTTGGTGGCGATGTAGTAGCGCTGGTTGGTGACGTTGTCGATGTTCAGATCGACCCCCCAGTGAGGCTCCGCATAGCCGAACTGCAGGTTCTCGATCAAAGAGGCAGGCGCCCAGTCGTAGCCGTTGGCGAAGCCGTTCGACATCCGGCTCATGTAATTGATGCCGGCACCCGCATGAAAGCCCGCCCTGCCGAAGAGACTGAAGCGATACGTCGTCCACAGGTTCGCCATATAGGCGAGCACGCCCTGCGGGACCGTACCGACTGCGCCAGGAGTGTCTGGGCTATAAGTGATACGCGCGTGCTGCGCGGTGAAATTCGCGTACACGTGCCAGTTCGGTGTGAGATCCGCGTCGAGCGAGGCCTCGGCGCCGCGCGTGCGCTGCGAATCGAACGCGATCTGGTCGTCGCCGAACGGGGTCGCCACGTGTTCCCGCTGCACGTCGAACAGCGCGGTGTTGAGCACGTAGCGCCCGTCGTCGAGCGACCACTTTACGCCTAGCTCGTATTGCAACGCCGATTCCGGCGGGCCGATGGAAAACGCATCGTTCTCCGAGTTGAAATTCGCGAGGTAGCTGCGCGATACGCCGAAATACGGTGTCATCCAGGGCGTGACCTTGTACAGCACGCCGGCGTTCCAGCTGGTCGGCGCATCGTTGCGCGTATACGTATTGCCCTGAACCAGCGTGATGCCGTCGTTGGCGGTACGGTTCGGCTCGCCGGGGAGCGGGTTCAGGGTCAGCGACGTATCGAACCAGTCCTTGCGCACGCCCGCGCGAATCTTGAACTTGTCCGTCACGTCCACCTGATCGGTCGCGTAAATGCTGTAGAAGTTCGCGTACACATGGTCGTTCTGGCACGAGTGAGAGGGCGCGCACTGGAAATGCAGGCTTGCGATGGAGGTTTCCGTCGGAACCGGCGCGAAGATGTCCTCGATGTCCGGAAGGTCTGCCGTCGCCTTCACCGTGTTGAGATCCTGGTTCAGGTATTCGAAGCCCGTCAGCAGCGTATGGTGGATGCTGCCCGTCGAGAATTTCCAGACCGGCTCCAACTGGTAGTCGAGCGTGTTGAGCGAATCGTCCTGATCACGCAACTGGCGGCCGGTGAATGTGTTGCCCTTGACCTTCGCGTGCGTGCTGTCGCCGTTGCTGTAGAAGTCCAGCGTGTGGTGCATGTACGACAAACGATTGTTGATCGTCAGGTAGTCGCTGATGCGCCACTCGTCCGTGAGCGTGGCGCGTACATCGTTGCCGTGTGCGTTCGCGAACGGCGTCGAATATTTGGCGTCGAACGGGACATTGCGGATCGGCGCCCCCTTGTAATAGATCATCCCGTATGAGTCGGGCGTTGCCATATAGTCCTGCGCGTCGATCGAGAACTCGATCTTGTGGTCGCCGATTTTCCATTGCAGATCGGGACGGATTTCCTTGTTCCACGATGCGAGGTCGCGGTAGCCGTCGGAGCGGCCGGCGCCGGCGTCCACGCGATAGTTCAGTCCGTCGATGCCGGTTGGACCGGTGACGTAGCCACTGGCGTTAACGGTACCGAACGAGCCGGCCTGGATATTGCCGCCCCAGTGGAACTGCGCCGACGGCGTGTAGTGGATCAGGTTTATCGCGCCGCCCGGAGGGCCGCTGCCGAGCAGCGCCGACCCCGGTCCTTCGAGCACTTCGATGCGCTCGACGCCCAGCAGCGAATGCGTCGGGCCGTTGACCTGGTCGCCGTCCGAGAAGCCGTCGTCATAGGTCTGCGCCTGCAGGCCGCGGATCATGAAGTGGTCGGTGAAGCCTTTCGAATCGGTACCGCCATAGTTCACGCCGGACACGTTGCCGTTCCGGATCGCTTCCTGCAACGACGTGACGCCTTGTTCGTCGAGAATTCCGCGCGGAATGACCTGCACGCTCATCGGCAGGTCGCCGAGCGCGGTACCCGTCTTGCTGACGCCCGTGACCTGATACGGGTCGTTGACGTTATGGTCGCGCCCGGCCGCGGCCGTCGCAGCGGTGACGGAAATCTCGCCGAGCGTGCTCGCGGGTTGCGTCTGCCGGGTTGGCGTCTGTTGACCTTGTGCTTGCTGAGGCTGTTCCTGTTGAGCTTGTTGAGCCTTCGCCAAATTGGGGAATGACAAAGCGGCAAATAGCGCCGATATGGCAATTGCGGTTCGGGACCTGGATACGTTCGTTGGCTTCACGCGGTGCTGGCTATTGTTGGAGACGGTAGTGAGAAGGTCGGCGGGTGGCCGTCCGTTGGGACAGCGACCCGCCGTGACTGGCTACTTCGGATCTCGCGCATCAGGCAGTGCAAGGCCGCCCGATGCACTGGAACCGGACCACGCGACGACCTGCTTAATCGTCGTCGTCGTCGACAGCGGCGACCGACTTCGAACCGTCGGCTGCGGCCTTCGAGTAGATCGAGTGCGGGACGGGATACGGCTTGTCACCCATCACGCCCTTCCACTGCACGCGATTGAACAGATCCGGCGGAATACGATCTTCTTTGGAGAAGTCGAAGTCCTTCGTCGCGTTCGCCCAGTACGTCGCGTCATGCAGCGGATGAATGTCCTCGCCTTGGGCAAACTGGTTGCCGTCGGTGCCGCTCGCCACGTTGCCCACGTTCGTGTTTTTCAGAATCGTCGAAGCGACCGCCGTGTAGGTCCACGAACCGTCCGACTTCGTGTCGAAGAGGTCGGACATCGGACGCGCGTACGCCGTGTTCAGGTCGATATGCTGGGTACCGAGCAGGTCTTCCATGGTACGGAGCGCGTTGACCTGGCTGTAGGCGGTGCTGACGACGGCGTGCTTCTTCACGTACGCACCGACGACGTAAGCGGGCGAGCGGTGCGAGTCGACGTGATCGGAACCGGCTTGCGAGTCATCCTCGACCACCACGATCAGCGTGTCCCGCGCATACGGGCTGTGCGCGACGGTTTCGACCAGCTTGCCAACTGCGAAGTCGTTATCGGCTTCTTCCTGCTCAGCCGAACCCATCTGGCCGACGTTCTGGGCAAAGCTGCCGGTGTGGTCGGAGCCCATGCGGACGACTTCAAACGACGGGAGCTGGCCGTTCGCGACGTACTGCTGGAACTCGCGGTTCCATTCGAGTTCGCGGAAGGTGTCGGGATAGGCCTGGTCGAAGCCGCGGTAGTACTGGTCCGTCAGGTTGACGAGCGAAGGCTTGAGCGGATGAGCCTGGACGATGTTGGCACCAGCCGGATTGAGCAGCGGGTTGGCGATCGTGCCGATCGAGCCAACGTTGTTGACCATGCCGCCGTAGTTGCGGACCGCACCGCCTGCTTGCAGAACCGCGTCGTAGATGCTCGCTTTCTGGTAGCCGAACGGCGCATCCGGCACCGACACGTCGGCGCTGCCCGGTAGCGCGTTGGCCGCGCCGCCCGGCAGCGACGACGTGGCGCTTGTGAAGCTGCCATTCGTGGCGAAGTCGCGCATGGCGGTGGTGGGGAGGCCAACCGGCAGACCGCGGTTGTCGCCTTCGGATTCATACGCCATGCCGCGGCTGACGCCGGCGTAGTTCTCCTGCTGCGAAACTTCCTCGGTCGGCGTGACGTGTGCGTGCTGCACCCACGACCAGCCGTCCATCGAACCGTCGCCGGGATCGGTGAAGTTGTCGAGCGTGACGAAGTTGCTGGCGATGTTGTGGAAGTTCGGCGTGGTGGCCTTGCCGTACATCGTCAGCGTCGGATCGCCGTTCGAGCCGTTGCCGAGGTCGCCGAGGATCTGGTCGAACGTGCGGTTTTCCTTCACGACGTAGATCACGTGCCTGATACGAGCGCGCAAGAAGTGCATCGTCTCGCGATCGCTATCCGACTCCTTCTCCGAGTAGTGGTTATTTTCGTCCACCTGGGTGGTCAGCTGGGCGAGCACATCGCCCGTCGGGACCGGAGCACTGACGAGACTGCTCTGTTCCAGGCCGAACTGGTACTGGGCCGTGGTACCCGAGGTATAGAGAGGGTTCGGGCCCGTGACCGACTTGCCGTTGATGAGGTACATCTGCGAGCCATCGGCGCTCAGCGTGATGTCCTTCGGCGCATAGGCGGTCGGGATCAGACCGTTGACGTGGTAGCCGTTCTCGCCGGTGAGCGAGATCACAGCGATCGAGTTGTCGCCGTTGTTGACCGCATACAGGGTCTTGCCGTTCTTCGAAACGGTCACGTTGACCGTATCGCGGCCGCTGTATTTCTTGTTATTGCCGCTACCCCGGTCGTTGCCGTCACCATTCTGGCTGGCGATGTCGATCGTTTTCTCAACCCTGTGGCTGGCGGTATCGATGACGGCGACCTGGTCGGTGTTCGATACGGCGACGTAGAGCTTAGACTGATCGGGCGAGAAGGCCATGCCGTATGCATTGCCCTTCACCGGGATGCGCGTGATGAATTGCGGCGCGGCCGGGTTCGCCAGGTTCAGCACCACGACTTCACGGTCACGCACCGACGAGATGAACGCGGTCCCGTCGGCCTTCAGCGAAACCGCCCACGGGTATTCGCCACCGGCGACACCCTGCTGGCCCGACGTGTTGAACGGACGCAGGTCGTATTCGGAAACGAGCGTGTTCGAGCCCGTATCGATGATGGAGATTGAGTCGTTGTAGTTGTTGACAACGACCAGGTTCCGGCCGTCAGCGGAGACAGCGAGGCCGCCAGCGTTCGGCTTGACGCCCGAACCGATACCCGTCGTGTGGTTCAGTGCGATGGCCGCGGTCTGGGACCATTGCGCCGACGGGGCAGCCGAAGCGCGGTTGTACACATAGACCTTGTCGTCGGCGCCGCCGGTGCCGTACAGGGTCTGGTTGCCGTTCCAGGCGAGACCGTCGAACGCGTTGTTCTGGTGAATGACTTGCGCCAGCATCGGGTGGGCCTTGTTCGCGCCCGACACGTCATAGATGAAGATGTACTGGGTCGAGTCAGCCTTGTCCAGCGTGCTGTTGTTGGCGCCCGTGTAGACGGTGTTGTAGCCAGCGGTGATCACGGCCAACGTGTTGCCGTCCGGGCTGAGCTGCGACTTGATGGCACCGCTGACCACTTGGGTCGACTTGGCCGAAAGCTGCGGATTCAGCAATTGCTGGACGGCGCCCGGAATGGCTCTCGGGGAGATGAACTGGCCGGTCGGCAACAGTTCCATATTGCTTTGAGGTGCTGCGCTTACTTGAAGGGTTGGGAAGAGTATAGAGCCGGTAAGTAATCCTAATGTAATGCTAGACTGAACCAGTCTGCATTTTTTCATTTCATATCTCCAGAAAACAAACAGAATTGAAATCTCTGCTCCTGAACTGAACGTCTCAGATCTGTTCTGTTACCCCTGATCTAAAATTGGAGCTGCTTGTGCTGAGCGTTTCTGAGCCTCAGCCAGAAAAATCTATCGTTTGCATATGTCAGAGACGTGAATCAAGACGTGGCGAAAAAAAATGCGGATCGACGGGTTGTATAAGCAAATTGTTATTCGGATTTCCGAAATTTGTGCCTTTATAAAAAAGCCTCTCGATGTATGCACTTTTTTCCGAAAACTAAAGACCCACTCATTCGCTTTACTCAAAAAATTACCGGAGATTGAAAATACTTCGCAGTCTGCACTATGCGTAAATAGAGTGATTTTCTTTCTCACAACTGGCTGCCAGTTTTTGCGAGTCATCGAGCGGATCTTTTCGGGCACGGTACATAAACTGGTTTCGTCGCAATAAGGACGGTTGGGCGAAGCCAGCGGGTGAATTGCGCTGGTTTATGAAACCAGGGAGTAGAATTGCTGTGCGACGGACAAGCGAATGCCTTTGTGGCATGTCATCTGCCCTTGGCGATCATGTCAGCGATGTAGAGCGGATGCGCCGGGCGATACCCAGGCCGAACTTCACCGACCAGCTTCGCACCGTTTCATAGATAAGGTCAATGCCGCAAGCTGCCAGCAACTCCTCAACCATACGCAGGCTCAACTGAAAACGGTAGTACAGCCACACCGCATAACTGATCGCGTCGGGCGGAAATCGCTAGCCGGCATAGACATAGCGTCGTTGGCAGGTGCGCTGTGTTGGAGAGCAGTCCGTTTCATACCCGCAATTGTCGCTGCATTTCCGCCAACATCCCAGCAACGTGACAGTATCCGCGCAAGACAAGCGGCAGGCGCGCATACAGGTTTTAAAGTGTGGGAAACCGTGACCGGCAACGCGACGTTGGATCGCCTTGCCGCACAAATCAGGAATGCTGATGTTCAAAGTCTTCGCCCGCTCGACCATCAACAACGTGACAGTACACGCGCCGCGCGGTGGTTATGTGTTATTGAACGTTACAAATTGATTAAAGCGAACGTTTTTTGTTGACCGACAACTTTAAGAATAATTGCGTTGCGATGCTGCATCGCTTCTCTTGATAGAAAATTGCATTTACAGCCGACCCTGCTTCATCAGCATCCGCTAGCACGGCCGCGCACGACGTACCCTGACGTGTAAGCCGGGAAAACCAGCGCTGCGCATGGGACACGATGGCACCACGGAAGCGGGCGCGAGTGAGTTGGACGACGCCAAACCATTCAATTATGAAAGGTTCTTTATTAGCAATAATATTGACACAGGACCCTGTTATGCCCATTGCAAATCAGGATTCAACGGGCGGATAGCTTGAATTGCGGCGCTGCAGCTAGGGGATTATCCTGAGATGGTGAGGCAATATTGTTGACTAATATTATTAATAGTTGAGATCGCTGGCGCCTGGCCGGCATCGTGCTCCCTCTGCCTGGCGAGTCGCGTCACGCAGCAGAACATTCTCCAAATCGCCGGGAACGAGTGACGGTTCCGCACACTATCTGCTTGATCGGTGATGATTCGCTGCAAATCAGTTTGCATAACTAAGTTTATGAAGTCTAACCCGAAGCGCGGTTTGATAGGAGGAGGTCATGATGTCCAGAGGAGTTGGATTGATTTCTGTTTTGCTGGCGGCGACTGTTGCACTCGCTGCATGCAATGGAGACAGCGCCGGCACATCTGCGGCGCAAGGCGTGGCGAACACGAGTGCGTCACCGACGTCATCAGCGAACATTGCATCGCAGCCAGATAGCAGTGCAGTAACGGAAGCGGCGAATGCGCTTCCGTTACCTTGCGACACTGCCGCAGCGGCCAACACACCGTGTTCCGCGGCTCACAGCGTGACACGCTTACTGACAAGGAGTTATAGAGGCCCGTTGTTCCAGCTTCAACGGGCCTCTGACAATGCAAAGCAGGACATCTACCCTTATACGTCGAGCACCTTGCCGAACGGCGGCGATCGGCAGCAAATCGGTTCGGCCAATGTCAGAAGCGCAAACGCGTTCTGCAACGATACGTCCTGCGCCGTCTCATACATTTACGATCAGATCGACTCAGTTGCGGCCCTCAAGGGAGGCGCGTTTGGTAACGTGCCCGCCGTTCTCACACTCAATCAGGACGGCACAGAATCACTGACCCTTGCGAGTAGCGCTTCAGGATCGAAGAAGACGACGACCGTACCGGTCATCAACGGCTTTGCGACGATCACGCTCCCAGGAACGGGTGGGACACTGACTGTGCAGTTGTCGCAGCCACCCACCGCGCTGACCGCGCAGTCGCCCACTTTGCAGGTATCGATCGGTAACGATTTGCCGGCGCACGGCACACCGGCGAAGCTGGGTTTCGTACCGCTCGAAGGCGCGCAGATTCCAGCGCTGAATACGTTGGGGGGACAAGCCTATCGGAACCGGTTCGGCACAGTGAACCAGTCGATCGGCGATACCGAGATCGCCGAGTATATGGTGGCCGGCGCACATTACAGCCAGTCCTCTACGTGTTGCGGCACGTACGGAAACATGGAGAACAGCGCTAACCCCAGCACCTTTGCTCATGGCGAAATCGAGGGCGAGATGTTTGCGCTGGCGTTCTCAAACGGCAACGCAGCGGTGTTCGGCTATTGTGATGGTGATTCGAATCAGCCACCCAATGCGAAGGATCCGGTATGTAACGGACTGGATACCAACTGGCCGGGCGTCGATGCCGAGGCGGGGGTCTATCTGTACGGCCCACAGCAGCCCAAGAATGAAAAGTTTGTCACGGTACTTTCCAAGTATTCGCCGGTGAACGCATCGAATATTTTCGTCGTCAAGGGCGGTTCTGCTTCGCAGAGCGTGCTCACCCCGCTCTTTGATCAGGCTCCGCCAGAAGCCCTTAACTTTGGCGGCGATGCGGGCCATGCCTTCAACGGACAATGGCAAGGCGGTCTTTCACTTGGTGAAGGGGGCGACGGCAGCGCTGCGCCGATTCAGTTCTTCGAAGGCGCGATCATCACCAAGGCGACATCCGACGTGACGGACAACGGGATCCAGTCCAGCATTGCGAGCTTCTACGGGCCGCCGGCCAATAAGACTTCGGCCGCCTGCTACGCGAACAATCTGGTGAATTCGCCGCTGAGTCTTGCAATGCCAGATGCATGGAGCCAGCAAAATGGCGGCACGGCTGTGCCTGCGACTGATATCAGCGGGAACAGCAAGCATGCGGCGACGGTCATCGGTACGAATGGCTCGTCGGTTGCGAATATCCGCGAAATCATCCGGGTTCAGGGCGGCCAAACCTACAGTTTCACGGACTACGTTATGGCTACCTCCAACGCGACGGTCTTTCCTGGCGGATCGATCCAGACCGATGACTCGAGCGGCACGGAATTCGGGTGGGTGGTCAACACGAATACGGGGCAGGTCGTGAGGGGAACATGGGGCGCCGGACAAGCGACCTCGCTGAGCGCGGTGCGAGCGGGCAAGTGGTGGAAAGTGACGATGACCTTCACCGCGCCTGCGGGATCGAATAACGCATCTGTCTTTATCGATCCGCCCACGTCGAGCGCCGCTGGAAACCGATCGCAGCAAGCGGCATTTCTCAGCGCAACGCATTATTGCCCAAGCCTGGCAATTCAGACTGCTTCAGGAATGTAGCGTTCGAAGTGTGCGAACGGTGGCGTCCAGCGCATGGGCGCCACCACGTTGGTCGACGACGCACTGGACAGCGGTGACGTTCGCACACCGATGGCCGCGAATGTCAGGTCTCACTGTCAGCGAATGAGCGCTCCCAACCCAACTCAGACGTTCCTGTCCTCGCAATCAACGGCCGGTTCTCGATCGGAATCGGACGCTGCATCTGTGCTCGAGCGCGTGTGCGAACTGGCCGGCAAGGGGAACGCCTTCAAACTTGCCTGGGGTACTCAACGCGCTGGCGACACAAATGGAGCCAAACGCGCAAGTACTGCGTGCCGCGCCATATATCCGCAGAGCAGCCCGCGCCGTCGAAGGACTGCCTTAACGGGACGGTGAAGCGTGCGAAGGGACTGGCCGGAAATCAATACACCTTGAAGCTTTCGGTGCTTGCCATCAATGCCAGTCCAATAACTGCTATACCCGCGAAGAGCGCTGGCAGCAGAAAGACATGGGGAAGGCCCAGGAATGCGACCCCGAAACCGCTCGCGATGCCTCCCAACGCCGAGGCGAGGGCCGTCGAGCTCATGAAGATTGCCGACGCCGTCGCTACCGCGTTGGGAAGCAGGCGTTGAGCGACGATGATGCCCAGAACCATAAATATGCCCCAAACACCACCCATGAGGATCTGTCCGGCGAACATGCCCGCTGCAGACGACCAGAGCGCAAAGCAAAGATTGGCAAACACCCCCATGGCGGCCGCGATACACATCAACCACACGTTGCCAAGCTTGCGGCCCAGCCCGATGCTGAAAGGCATGATGAGCAGCTCGATGAATGGCTGTGTCCCGATGACCGTTCCTCGTACAGCCGGGCCTAGCTTGAGGTGTTCTTCCATGTAGATCAGCAGGAATCCGTACTTCACTGGCTCCCCTGCGTAGAGCATGACGAAGAGTCCTGTGAACGTCAGCAGTGGAAGCGTGGCACGTAGGCTGGAGTGACGCGCGGGCTCGCTCGCCGACGCCGGCTTGATCTTGACGGTTGGGTTCAGCGTTCCGAGAGGTGCGATCTGTAAAAGCATGCAGATGGCGGTCATCCAAAGCATGGGGCGCAGGCCATAGGCAGCCGCCACCCACGCTCCCAGCACAGGCCCGACGATCCATCCGCCGGTAAGCGCCATACGGATAATGGCAACGACACTTTCATTTGCGTCGTCGGGCTTGTCGCTGAGTTCATCGTGGACAGCCGCAAAAATTTGCGAGGCGGTAGCACCGGAAACGGCCAGCAAAGCGACCGAAATGATGAAGGGTATCCAGACCGAAGTAGAGACGGCCAGCCCCGCCCAGCCCACAAAGCCCGCCACAGCACACATGCGAAAAAGACCGAGGCGATTCCCTGTGTGATCAGAGTAGCGGCCGACGAAATACCCCGCGACTGGAGCTGCAAGGCTGGTCAGGTAATAGAATCCCGCCAACGGCAGCGAGGCGCCGAGTTCCTTCACCAGGAACAGAACGATCTGTGGTGCAGCCGCCGACGCGCCGAGACCCGACAAAAACATCGCAATGGTTGCGCCGAGAAAAAGCCTCGAAGCTGCAACTTGACGCAATGCAGATTTACTACCGGTTCGGTCAGACATCGTGACAGATTGACTACCGCGTTGGTCAGACATTGTGAAACGCCCCCCGGTTATGTTCCTGAACTTGCTCGGCAGCGACGGTCCGTGCGGCCCGCACACTGGAGACTATCGCGACCGCTTCTCGATTGCTATAGCCAGGTCGAACTGGTCACTTCCGCATTTGCCGAAACGACGGACTGAGGCTTGAAACTGCAAACGCTTCGGCAGTCCGTGTACTCGTTTATAGCGGTCATTCGATTTTATCTTCTACGCATAAATTTCTGTAACCCTAAATATTCCCACGTGCTGGGATAACAAAAAAGTTTTTGGAGTTCCTGAGCGGACCTGAATATAGTCACTCCCGAAAACAGCCCTGCCGCAAGAGTCAAGCGTTCAACCAGGAGACAGACATGAACCTGCTCGTGTACAGACGTTGTGCCGTTTCGCTGTTAACCGCATTAACCGTGAGTGTGTCGCTGGGCTTGTCGGGTTGTGGCGGCGATGCGCCGGGCGGTAGCGGCGCCGTCGCCTCGGCGAAGAGTCAACAAGCCACGGCGGCCTCTGCCGCGCAAAGCGAATCCGCGGCGCAGCAAAGCCGCCGCCCCTCGCGTCAAATCGCCGTGGTGCCGCCGCCAATGGGATGGTCGTCATGGAATAGCCTTGCGGAGAACGTGAATTACAACACGATCAAGGCCGAAGCCGATGGCCTTTCCGCACTGAATGCGCAGCTAAAATCCGGCGCGCAATACGAGTACGTGAACACCGATGAAGGCTGGTGGACCTCAGGGGCGAGGGATGCCAACGGCAACTTCGTCATCGACAACACCCAATGGCCGGGCGGCATGCAGGCCATCGCGCAATACATCCACAGCAAGGGACTGAAAGCGGGCATCTACATCGACGCCGGCCCGCAGGGTTGCGGCACGCGAACCAACGGCACGCATTTCGTCGGTAGCGACTTCGCGCACTACGATCACGACTTCCTGCAATTCGCGCAGTGGGGATTCGACTTCGTGAAGGTCGACTTCTGCGGGGGCGGCGCAGCCGGCTATGATCCGCAACAAGCCTATACGGCCATCGCCGATGCGATCGACAAGGCATACGTGCAGACCGGCCACCGCGTGACGCTCAGCATCTGCGACTGGGGAACCATCGCCAGCAACAGCACGTACCCCGACTTCAACGAGGGACCGTGGGCGTGGGCCGCCGGGGTTGGCGGGATGTGGAGAACGACGGGCGACATCTATGGGCCGAACAGCGGCGCGCCGAACTTCGGCAGCGTGACCGGCAACTTTCTTGGCAACTATCACCCCGAGGCCCAGCACACTGGCTTCTACAACGACCCCGACATGATGGTGGTCGGTATGGGCATGACGGCGGTTCACGATCAGGCGCACATGAGCCTGTGGGCGATCGCCGGCGCACCGCTGATTCTCGGCGCCGACCTGTCGAAGCCGCTGACCGTAGATACCACGCAGTTGACGACCAACACCGACGTCATTGCGGTCGACCAGGACCCGCTTGGCACACAAGGTGTAAAGGTCGCACAATCCGGCGCACAGCAGGTGTGGGCGAAGCTTCTCGCCGGCCAGGGACAGCGTGCTGTCGTGCTGTTCAACAACGGCACGACGGACGCGCCGATGACGATCACGTGGCAGCAACTCGGCTTGGTGCCAAACGCGCGTGCGATGGTGCGTGATCTGTGGGCCGGCAAGCAACTCGGCTCGTTTGTCACTTCGTATACGGCGCCCACGGTACCCGCGGGCGGCGCCGTGATGCTCTCGGTAAGCGGACAGGACGTCGCCGCGAAGACCTACCAGCCGACTTCACTTGGCGGTGGTGCATCGTATACGCACTGCCCGGACTGCGACGGCGGCAGGATCGTTCGGGGACTTGGCACGGTAACCTTCGGCAACGTCGCATCAACCGGCACCGGCGGCTACGTTGAGATTGCATATGCGAACCGCTCTCGCGACACGTTGACCGCACAGCTTTCGACGAACGGCGGCCAGACGACCACAGTGGCATTTCCGCCGACCGGCGGCGAAGGGCGAGTTGGCACGGTCACGGTCTATGTGCCGCTGCAGCCCGGGGGTAACTCGCTGACGCTGTCGAGCGCGGACAGCACCGCGCCTGCGCCCGATATTGGCACAGTGTCTGTCGTCGCCGGCCCGGTGACGCTTCCGCCGTTCAAGGCCGCCTACGAGGCAGAAGCGTCGAGCAGCGTACTCGCCGGTGGCGCGCGTATTTCGGCATGCGGCGTTTGTTCGGGCGGCTCGGACGTCGGCTATGTTGGCAACGGCGGGACGTTGACGATCAACAACATTAGTGTTCCCGCGGACGGCACCTACACCGTGTTGGTGGGTTATGCGAACGGCGACTCGGCGCCGCGCTCCGCGGACATCAGCTTTAACGGATCAACGCCTGTCACTGTGTCGTTTCCGCCGAGCGGTGGGTGGAGCACCATCTCGACTCTCGCTGTGACGGGCACATTCAAGTCGGGCAACGCGAACGCGCTGATCTTCTCGAACCCTTCGGGTTGGGCACCGGACATCGATGGCGTCGGCGCGCCGGCAGCGCAGTAGCTTCAGTTGAAAGACCTGCGCCGCCGCGTCCTGCGGCGGCGCAAACGTCAAACCAGGGAGACGCGCAACGTTGGGTGCGCTATGTGTGAGGCCGCAGCGGGCGTCGCCAGGGGGCGAGCTTGCCGCTCACTCTTCGGTGCGGTCGATAGCCGCAGCGCGAATCGTGTCTGCTGTTCCAGTTGGCGTCCGTATGGGGCCGAAACTGCCGGATGTCCAACGGTGTGATGCTGAACGTCCGTAGGCCGGCCCATCGCGGCCTTTCGCTTTCGTGTACTACCTCTCACGATAGCGATTTTCAAGGCATGCGGAATACAAGATGCGTCGCCGGCGGCAGCGCGGGGACGATCAGATTGCTGTTCGCTGTTTCAAAGGACGATACGTCCCATCACGGAAGCAATCGAGCACCACTCAGCCCAAAGCCAACTCGCCCGCCGTTTCCTGCAGCAGCTTGCGAAAGCGCTTCAACACGGGTTCTTCGCGCGCCGTTAACCGCGAGCCCAGCATGATCGGGCTCGATGGCAACGCGCTCTCGATCTCCAGAATGCTCAGCATGCCGAAGCGCATGTAGCGCCGGGCGATCGACTCCGGCGCGATCGACAGGAGCCGCGTGTGTGCCACCACTTCGATATTCGACTCGAACGAGCGTGTCTCGAGCACTGGCTCGATCGGCGGCAGACGACGTCGCGTCCAGAATAGATCGAAGGCGATACGCGAGGTCGTGTCGGCATGCGGGAGCGTCCAGTCGAGCGCAGCCAGGTCGGCAAGCCGCAGCGGCCGCGCGGATAGCACAGGATGGTGGTTTGAACAGACGATTACGGTGCGCTCCGCATATAGACGTTCGATCTTCACCTCGTCGCTCTTCACCGTGCTGGCGCAGCGCAGGATCGCGAAATCGAGTTCGCCTGCCTCCAGTAGTTCAAACAGCATAGTCGAGCTGCCCTCGATCACCTTACAGCGGAATGCCGTGTCGTCGGTGCCAGCTGGATCGTCTGCGTGCGTCCCTGCGTACATCCGCGCATAGAGCGGCGGGATCAGCGTATGCATTGCGCGGGGTATGCAACCGAGCCGGACCGGCAACCGCGCGGACGCGGCGCTCGCGCTCAGCCGGTCCATCGCGCGCATCACGGAGCGCGCTTGCGCGAGCACGGTTTCGCCGAGCAACGTGGGCTGGCTTCCTTGGCTCGACCGTTCGAAGAGTCGTGTTCCCAGCCGGCTTTCCGCATCGGCGAGCAACCGTGAGAGCACCGGTTGCGCAACGCCAAGACTGCGCGCAGCGCGATGTACCGAGCCACCATCACCGATGGCGATCAGGGCTTCGATATGACTTCGTTGCAGTGCCGCAGGAGATCGCTTCATGACATCACCATCCGAGGGTTGATGAGGAGATATGAAAAAGGTATCACGTGATGCCTTGAATATCTCATTTACGCTATTACAGGTACTGACTATATTGATCTGCATTCGAAAGGCAACCGTAGAAAAAGGAGTGCAAATCCATGGCTCATTTCACTGTGACTCCGCTCGGCGATGCGCTCGGGGCCGAAATCTCCGGCGTCGATCTGTCGGCACCGCTGGCGGCAGATGTGATCGACAGAATCAAACAGGCATGGGCTGACCATCTGGTTCTCCGGTTTCGCGGTCGGATCTTGACCGATCCACAACTGCTCGCATTTACACGTCATTTCGGCGAGCTCGATCCACCGGGGCCGAATCCTTACGGCAAGCCGTTTCTGTCCGAATTTCCCGAGATCAACGTTATCTCCAACATCAAGAAGGACGGCGTCCCGATGGGCAACCTCGGTGACGGCGAAGCGGTATGGCACTGCGACATGACGTACATCGAATCGCCGCCCCGTGGCGCGCTGCTCCATGCGCTGCAGATCCCACCCGAAGGCGGCGACACGTTCTGGTCGAACATGTATCTCGCGTGGGACGCGCTGCCGGACGCGATGAAAATGCAGATCGACGGCAAGCGCGCGATTCACGACGCCACGTACAACAGCGCAGGGATGATGCGCAAGGGCATGCAGGAAGTGACCGATCCGCGCAAGGCGCCCGGCGCGCATCATCCGCTCGTGATCCGTCATCCTGAAACGCAGCGTCCGGCACTGTTTCTTGGGCGGCGGCGCAACAGCTATATCGTCGGCATGGATCTCGACGCGAGCAATGCCCTGCTCGATACGCTCTGGGCACACGCGACGCAGCCAGCGTTCACGTTCCGCCAGGTCTGGCAGGAGGGCGATCTGATTATGTGGGACAACCGCTGCACGCTGCATCGACGCGATTCGTTCGATCCTTCAGCGTCGCGATTGATGCACCGTACGCAGATCAAGGGCGGTAAAGTTGCGCCCTATGAGCCGGCCAATCTCACAGTAGCATCCTGATCATATGGACGAACTTTATCTGCCCATCAAGAGCGTCGACGTGTTCGGCGTCGCTGTACCGCTCGTCGGCGCTGGGTTCAAGAATGCCTATACGACCAAGACGACGCAAAAAAGCGCGATCGTGCGTCTTACGGCCGAAGACGGCTCTATTGGTCTCGGCAATATCGATCCGTCGCCAGGATATTCGGTTGAGACCGTCGAGGAGTCGCTTACGGTCATCCGGCGAGCGCTGGCGCCATGCGTCAAAGGCATGAATGCCGGTAACCCGCATCGCCTGATCGATGCGATGGATCGCACAATCGACGCGTATCTGGACGCCAAAGCGGCCATCGAAATGGCCGCAGTCGATCTTCTGGCGCGGCATCTGGGCATCCCCGCGCATCAATACCTGGGCGGTGCTGTGAAGGACACGGTCAGCTTCAATGCGTGGGTCGGTATCGTGTCGCCGGGTGAGGCAGCCGCCGAGGCGCGGAAATGGTTCGATGGTGGTTTCCGCTCGGCCAAGATCAAGGTGGGCGGCGGCATTCACGCCGATCGCGACCGCCTGATGGCCGTGCGTGCAGCTGTGGGTTCCGGGATGGCGCTGCGAGCGGATGCCAACGCGGGATATAGCGTGGAAGACGCGATCGCTCTCGGGCGACTGCTCGAGCCGGTGGGTTTGCAACTGCTCGAACAGCCGGTGGCTGCGGAAGATCTCGCCGGCATGGCGAAAGTGCGGCAGGCGGTCGGCATGCCGGTGATGGCCGACGAGTCGATCACCGACTATCGCAGCCTGATCGACGTAATCCGCGCTGACTGCGCCGACATCGTCAAGCTCAAGGTGATGAAGCAAGGCGGCTTGCTACGCTGCCGCCGGATGCTGGAAACCGCGACGGCAGCCGGTATGCCCGTAGTGATCGGCCACGGCTTCGGGCTCGGAATCAATACGACTGCCGAAATAATGCTCGCATGCACCAGCGACAACGTGCTCGACGGGCTGGAATGTGTGGGTCCGCTAAAAACAGCGGACGACATCGTGACCGCCAAGCTCGATCTGACGCGCGGCCACCTTGCGGTGCCACAAGGGCCGGGGCTTGGCGTGACGCTGGATGACGAGAAAGTGCGGCGCTATCTGTTCGACGCGTGACCGACGTGATACATGCACGGGCGTCAGACGCACCGCGCGCCGGATAAATCAGATGGGCTGAAGCAGCGGCGCCACTTCTTCGGCCGGGCGGCACAATTTGATGCCGTGCGGCGTGCGGACGATGAGCCGGTTCATCAGCACCGGATTGGGCACCATGAGTTCGACGATGCGTGCGTTCGATAGCGATACATCACCAAGGCGAGGGTCGGTATAAGCAGGCTCCTGGATACGCAACGACTCGCGTGGCGAAAGCTGCATGTCGAGCACCTTGCGCGACGTGCTGCAAGCCGGATTATGAAAGATGGTGATGGTCATGGTGTCCTCGTCCAGTGAAACGCTGCACGATGACTCAAGCCTAGTGCGATTACGCGATCCGCGGTCAGCGCGCTGACCTGCAGGAGCGTCATACCGGCCTGCCAGAAAAAGTTGAATAAAACGGATGAGTAAACCCGCATGGGCCGCGTTCCGGCGCTCGTCGCAACAGTTCAGGAGACACATCATGTCCGCTCCAACGCTTGCAGGCACCGCGCTCAAGGTCACGCCACTTGGTGAAGCCCTCGGCGCGGAGATCGAAGGCGTCAATCTGGCGCTGCTCGACGATGCGTCATTCGTGCAGATCGAACGCGCATGGGCCGACCACCTCGTGCTGCGTTTTCGTCGACAGCAGCTGAGCGACCGTGATCTGATGCAATTCAGCCGCCGCTTCGGTGCACTGGACCCGGTGCCTATCCGCGCGAGCGACGTGATGGATCACACGGATCCGCGCCTCGCCATTGGTCCGGAAGCACGCGAATACGTCACCATCATCTCGAACGTGAAAGTGGACGGAATGGCGATCGGCGGCCTCGGCAACTACGAGGCGCACTGGCACACCGATATGTCGTACAACGACACGCCGCCCAGCGCAAGCCTGCTGTATGGCATCGAAGTGCCGCCCGAAGGTGGCGACACGTCGTTCTGCAACATGCACCTCGCGTATGACACGCTCGACAAGACCTCACGCGAGCGCGTGCGCAGTCTCACCTGCGTGCACGACGCATCTCGCAACAGTTCGGGCGAGCTGCGCCGCGGCTTCGCCGATAACGCCGAGCCAACCCGGACCATCGGCGCGCGGCATCCGCTGGTGCGCGTGCATCCCGTCACCGAACGCGCGTGTCTTTTCCTCGGACGCCGCCGTAACGCGTATATCCCGGAGTTGCCGCTCGACGAGAGCGAACGTCTTCTCGATTATCTATGGGCTCACGCGACTCAACAGTGCTTCAGCTGGACGCAGCAGTGGCAGAAGCACGACCTCGTGATCTGGGACAACCGCTGCGCGATGCACCGGCGCGACAGCTTCGACGACCGCTACGAGCGCGTGATGCACCGCACGCAAATTCGTGGCGCGACGCCCATCGGGTACGCGAAGGAGAAGTGAGTCCTTCAGACGCAGGTCCCTACGACAACTATCCCCGACCGGTCGCCGTCCAGGTCGGATACAGGGAGGAGACAAAATGGATAACCAGCCGCCGTCACCCGCACTTTTGCTGGCGCGTTTGCAGCGCATTCCCACCACCTGGCATAGCTGGGTGATCGTGCTGCTCGCTGCGGGTGCGCTCGTCATCGAAGCGCTTAACATCGGCAGTCTGTCGATCACGTTGCCGATCATCCGGAAGACCATGGCGTTGACGCCGCGCGACACCGGCATGCTCGCCGCATCGTCGGCGCTCGGCATCGTCGTCGGGATGATCCCCACCGGCTATATGGCCGACCGCTTCGGCCGCAAACGACTGCTGATCTTCGGTGTCGTGTGGTTCGCGGGTGGCACTGCGATATCCGCATTCAGTCCGAACTTCGCGACGCTCGTGATCCTGCGCGGACTGACCGGCTTCGGCATGGCGCCGGCATTCATCATGCCCTACACCCTCACTTCCGAAATCGTCTCGGCAACCACGCGCACCGCGTTCGCCGGACTGCTGGAGACAGCGCTCGGCATCGGTTATCTGCTGCCGCCGACTATCGGCATGGCCGTGATTCCGCATTTCGCGCCCGAAGTCGGCTGGCGCGTGTTCACTTTCCTGTGCGGCTTGCCCGTCGTCTACGTCGTGCTGATCTGGAAATTCCTGCCAGAGTCGCCGCGCTGGCTACATCGCGTTGGGCGCTATCACGAGGCCGACGGGATCATCTGCCGGTTCGAGGCCACCGCGGAACGCAAGCTCGGCGTGCGTCTGCCGTTGGCGGTGGTCGACGAGGTGACCGAGAGCGCCAGCGTGAGCGGTCATGCTGCACCGAAATTCTGGTGGTCGCTTGGCGTGGTGTGGACACCGCCGTATCTGTTCCGCACCATCGTGATGACGATCGGCGCAACGAGCCTTTTCTCGATGTTCTACATTTCGGTCAACTACCTGCCGTCGATTTTCATCGAGAAGCACGTCGTGCTCGAAAGCGCGCTCTTTCTGACGCTGATCACCACGGCCACGCAGATTCCCTGGAAGATCATGAACGGCATTGCCGCCGAGCATTTCGGGCGCAAAAAAGTGTTCTTCGTCTATACGGTGCTCGCTGCGATATCGACGTATGAATTCACATTGGCTCAAAGCACGCTGGCTATGGTGCTGTGGGGCATGGTGATGTTCTCGTCGTCTGGCGCGTCGCCGTCGTTCAAGATGTGGTACGCGGAGCAATACCCCACACGGATCCGCGCAACCGGACAGAGCGTGGTCGAAGGCCTTGGTGGGCGCTTCTTTGGCGGCGTGGTGTGGACCGCTGTATTCCCAGTGTTGCTGTCGAACGTCGGCCTGCACGTGTCGATGATGATCGGAGTCGCGATCATGATCGCCGGCATGCTGATCGTGACGATCTTCGCGCCGGAAACTGCAAATCGAACCGTGGAATCATTGGAGGCAGCTTGAATGTGCGGGTGCGGCAGCCAGCCAGATGCTGGCTCTCATCGAAGCAGGTTTGCTCCGGCGTTGTTGCATATCGTGGATTCAAGTAACGGACACACCTCATGCCTGCCCGCAATCGCCGCGCCTCGTGCGATTCCTCGACGACGGCTCTGACGTCCGCGGCAAGATCGGCCTGCTGCACCTGCAGGTCGCGATGGCCGCTTTCCGCAAGGCTGATCAAGCGCGGATCCTCGATCAGACGCGAGAGTGAGTGCCGTCAGCCTTGATCAAAGTACTTCTTGATCGCTTCAGTGAAGTTCATCCGCCCATGACTGGCGCGCTCGAGCAAGCCGACATGTCGTCGAACGTCGACGCCTTCGAGCGGAAATAGCGCCAGCGCATCATCCTTTTCCCACGCGACATTCGCCAACTTGGGGACGATCGATATTCCGAAGCCCTGACGGACAAGTGCAATGATCGCCTCGATGGAGTTCAACTCCATGGCTTCGTTCAATTGCACAGCACAACGCTTTAGTACGTCCTGGACGAGAATGCCGGTCCACGTGCTTCTTTCGAATCTCATGAACGGAGCCGTTTCAAGCATCGCTCGCGGGTCCTCCGGAAGTTCGAAGTGAGGACATTTCGGCGCGATCAAAACCATTGGCTCAGAGTACAGCGGACACCATTTCAGGCTTGACGGAATCGGCCTTGGCGACTGCGTGACCACCGCAGCGTCCAACTCTCCACTTTCGACCTTTAGTGCAAAGTCGCTCGACATTCCTGCCAACAAATGCACGTCGAGGCTAGGGTAGCGGCGCCTGATCGACCACAACGCATCCGCAAAAGCGCCCATTAGCGCAGATACCAGTGCCCCAATAACGACGGTGCCGGACATTTCTCCTCCGCTGACGGAAGCCTCCAACAGTTCGTACTGACTCACGACTTGCTCGGCGCGGCGGACTAGCGACCGACCGACAGGATTCAGCACTACGGCTCGCGCACTTCGATCAAAAAGTTGAACACCCAATTCATCCTCAAGTGATCGAATCTGCAGTCCGACCGCAGCCGGCGTCAAGCCAACGACGTCCCCTGCGGCCGCGAAAGTCCCGCAGCGAGCAGCGGTGAGAAAGATCTTGAGCGTTCTGATCGACGGCATATCGGCCTTGGTATCGGGGCAATTAGAAAGCAGACCTTTCTCTTAGATCAATAATTACTCGGTTTTTCTTTATGTGAAGCCCGATCATAATCGTTCCAACAGAAGAGGAAAAGCCCCATAAAACACGGAGACAGCGCCATGGATACGCAAGTCCATGCATCAACATGCACCAACGACGGGTCATCGATTCATGGCCCGTTTGATACTCAGGTCCGCGAACGGGCGTTCGCTTGCGCCTTTTCTTTGGCGTAACGACAGTGATTGATTTCCTCTCGCAAATGCCCGATTCGCTTATAGCGGCGACGGGAGTGGGCCTCCAATCGGTCGATCTGCTCATAGCTGGGATGAGCGTCGCCGCAGGGTATTTCGTCTACGGATTAACTGGCTTCGGCTCGTCGATTGTCGCGGTACCGGTGTTGACGCAGGTGGTGGCCTTGAGAACGGCGACACCCGTGCTGCTGATCCTTGATCTCGCAGCCGGACTCCTTGTCGGCATGCGCGGCATTCGACTCGTGTCGAAATCTGAACTAAGCCGTCTGATGCCCTGGTTGTCGATCGGATTACTGGTCGGCGTCTTTGTCCTAGTGGCGGTGCCCGAAAGGCCACTGAAGTTGCTATTGGGTTCGACCCTTCTGGTTTATTCGGTGTGGCGTCTAGTTTCGCGGCAAGAATTCAGCACGATCCGAACAGCATGGTCAGTGCCGCTCGGGCTTGCCGGCGGTTGTTTGACGGCGATATTTGGAACTGGTGGCCCTCTCTACACGATCTATCTGGCCGGCCGGCTCAACGACGCTGAACAACGCAGAGCAACGATCAGCACGCTTATCACGATTACAGCGCTCTTGAGGCTCCTGTTGTTCAGTGCATCAGGCCTATACAAAAATCCTGAGGTGTTGACGCTCGCGCTCTGCCTGTTTCCTTGCGGTGCGGTTGGTCTGGGTCTGGGCGCGTGGTTTCGAGGAAAAGTCTCGGCGGGAAAGCTGCTCAAAGCGCTCTGGTTCGTGTTGCTCTTATCCGGCATCAATCTCTGCACGAGAACCGTATTGAGTTTCTTCCTTTAAGAGGCTGAGCATGCGACGAATTTGAAACGAGGATCCCGGTGCTTCGCTGGTGCCAGCAAGAAATAGATTAAGTAAACATGTTCACGATAGGGAGTGGAAAATGATTCACGCCGTTTTGCATGAAGCTAAAGATACGGTCGGTGTTGCCGTTGTCGAAGGTATTACCGCAGGGACGAACCTTAACGCCTGGATCATGGACGAGGATGAAATCGTCACAGTCTCGGCAAAGCAGGACATTCCCATCGGTCACAAGGTCGCTCTGAAAGACATGGCCGTTGGCGACACGGTGTTCAAGTACGGCGTCGACATCGGCAAGGTGGTCGCGCCCATCACGGCGGGCGAACACGCTCACGTGCACAACATCAAGACGAAGCGCTGGTAAGCCACGCACCCGGCATCAGTCAATCAACGCATTCCCCATCTTGAGAGAGACATCATGAGCGTGATCAGTCTGGACACCACTTTCCGCGGCTTTCGTCGCGACAACGGCCGCGTCGGCGTTCGTAACCTTGTGATCATCCTGCCGGTCGACGATCTGTCCAACGCGTCGGCGCAGGCAGTGGAAAACAATATCAAGGGCACGATGGCCCTGCCGCATCCGTACGGCCGCCTGCAATTCGGCGCCGACCTCGACCTGCACTTTCGCACGCTGATCGGAGCGGGCAGCAATCCGAACGTCGCGGCGGTCATCGTGATCGGCATCGAGGAAGGCTGGACGAAGCGCGTCGTCGATGGCATCGCGAAGTCGGGCAAGCCGGTGATGGGCTTCGGCATCGAGCTGCACGGCGATCACGACACGATCATGCGCGCCTCGAAGGCCGCGAAAGAGATGGTGCAGTACGCCACGTCGCTCGATCGGGAGGAGTGCCCGCTGAGCGAACTGTGGGTCTCGACTAAATGCGGCGAGTCGGACACGACTTCCGGCTGCGGCGCGAATCCCACTGTCGGCAATGCGTTCGACAAGCTCTATGGACACGGCACCACACTCGTATTCGGCGAGACATCGGAACTGACGGGCGGCGAGCAGATCGTGGCTGCGCGTTGCGCGAACGACGGCGTGCGCGGACGCTTCAACTTCATGTTCGACCGCTATCAGGACATGATCAACCGCTGGAAGACGGACGATCTCTCCGAGTCGCAGCCGACCAAGGGCAACATCGCGGGCGGCCTCACGACGATCGAGGAGAAGGCGCTTGGCAACATCCAGAAGATCGGCAAGAAGTGCATGGTCGACGGCGTGCTGGACAAGGCCGAAACGCCGACGCACCCTGGTCTCTGGTTCATGGATTCGTCATCGGCGGCGGCGGAGATGGTCACGCTCTGCGCGGCCTCGGGCTTCGCCGTGCACTTCTTCCCGACGGGACAAGGCAACGTGATCGGCAACGCGATCGTGCCAGTCATCAAGATCTGCGCGAACCCGCGCACGGTGCGCACGATGAGCGAACACATCGACGTCGACGTGTCGGGCATCCTGCAGCGCGAACAGAATCTCGATCAGAGCGGCGACAAACTGCTCGAATGCATGTTGGCCACGATCAACGGCCGCCTTACCGCGGCGGAAGCGCTCGGCCATCGCGAGTTCGTACTGACGCGTCTGTTTGAAAGCGCGTAACCAACCTTGTTCACGAGGACCATCCCAGGTAAGGCGGCGCGCCTACGTATTGCACCGCCCTAAAAGAGGCGAATGAGGCGCGGCACCAAAGAACGATCTCATCGGCTCTTGGGAAGCATTGAGAGCGATGAGACAAAGGAGACACCATGCTTGGCCGCAGCTTGAGACACATCTACGTGCAGGTGCTTATCGCGATCGTAATCGGCGTTCTAATTGGTCATTTCTTTCCCACCTTCGGACAGTCGTTGAAGCCGATGTCGGATGCCTTTATCCGACTCGTGAAGATGATCACGCCCCCGCTCATTTTTACAACGATCGTTTGTGGCGCGTCGCAGATTGGTGACCTCCGGTCGTTGGGGAAAGTCGCAGGAAAGACTTTCATTTACTTCGAGGTGGTCACCACGTTGGCGCTGCTGGTCGGCATGCTCATGGTGAACCTGCTTGCGCCGGGCGAGGGTTTGAACTTGCAGGTCGGTACGACCGATACGCACGTCTTGGCCCAGTACCAGACTTCGGTGCAACACGGGAACGGTGATCTCGTCGACTTTTTGCTGCACATGATTCCCAGCAGCTTTATGAGTCCGTTCGCTTCCGGGGACATGCTGCAGATCGTCGTGATTGCGTGTCTATTTGCAATAGGGCTGTCATATTTAGGTCCGAAAGGCGAATTGCTGCTTTCCTTTTTCGAATCTGTCTCCGATGTCCTGTTTCGCATTGTCGCGCTAATCATGCGTCTTGCGCCTCTCGGTGCGCTCGGTGCGATGGGATTTGCTGTCGGAAAATACGGGCTGTCCGCACTGCACTCGTTGGGCATGTTGTTGATCACGGTCTATGTTGCAACGATCTTCTTTTTAGTTGTAGTCATTGGAACGATCTGTCGGATGAGCGGCTTCAGTCTCTGGAGGCTGATGGGTCATCTGAAGGGGGAGATATTGTTGGTGCTTGCGACCACCTCATCGGAATCCGTCTTTCCTCAACTCATCAGGAAGCTGGAAGCGCTCGGCTGTCCGAAACAGGTCGTGGGTATTGTGATGCCGATGGGATACTCCTTCAATCTCGACGGTACCTGCGTCGCTCAGGTGATTTGCGCAATGTTCATCGCACAGGCGTATGGCGTACCGATGTCCTGGGAACAACAGATTGCGCTCATGGTTCTCTCCATGATCAGTTCGAAGGGGGCCGCCGGCGTGTCAGGGGCGGGTTTCGTAACCTTGCTCGCAACATTGACCGCATTCAAACATATACCAATAGAAGGGGCGGCACTAATTCTCGGCGTTGATCGCTTCATTTCGGAGATCCGGGCGGTTACGAACATGATCGGCAATGCGGTGGCGACGCTTGTCATCTCTGGCTTGGAGAAAGAGCGCGACGAGACAAAGATGGCATTCGTACAAAAGCGACGCGCTGCGGAAACGTAGATAAAAGCTTTATCTAAAACGAGGAATTATTCGCTTTTTCTTTGCATTGCGCGGGCGCAGACTTTTTCTAGCCGATGCACAACTACACCAGAGACGACATGAGCAACAAGACATTCCGCGTGAAGGTTTGGAGGGGGCGGACCTCCGGCGAGTTGGTTTCTTACGACGTGCCACGGTTCGAAAACCAGACTGTGCTGGATGTGGTCATGTACATCCAGCGCAATCTCCAGCCCGATCTGGCCTTCCGATATGCGTGCCGGGTCGGCATGTGCGGATCATGCGCAATGAACGTAAACGGCAAGGCTCGGTGGACTTGCAGGACCCACGTATCGAAGGTTGCAGTCGAAGAAGAACTGGAGATCGCGCCGCTGTCCAATTTGCCCGTGATCAAGGATCTGGCGACGAACATGGAGCAATTCTTCGATAAATGGGCGGAAGCGAAGGGACGGTTCAAAGGCGAACGAACACGGTCCGACGACTTTAGCAAGGTGTCGCCACAAAGCAAGGAGCGCGCATCGGCCGACGCCGGCATCGAATGTATCGGTTGCGGAGTGTGTTACTCGTCCTGCGACGTCGTGACGTGGAGGCGTGACTATCTTGGACCTGCAGCGATGAACCGTGCTTGGACGCTGATGAACGACGAACGGGATGTCGAAGGCGTCGAGCGCCTGCGGGCTGTCGCAGGTGATGCCGGGTGTCACTCTTGTCACACGCAGGGCTCCTGCACGGAGCGTTGCCCAAAGCAGCTGTCGCCGACAGCAGGCATCGCAGGTTTGAAGCGGCTCGTGATGAAGGCCGCGATCGAGGGAAAACTGTGATGCAAACACTCTCTTTAAAAATGCAGGCTCGCTTGTGGTACTGGCAGCGGATGAGCGCGATGGTGCTCGCCGCCTGCGTGGTGTTGCACATCGTCGTCATTATTTATGCCGTCCACAGCGGGCTCAGCGAGCATGCGATCCTCGGACGCACACACAAGAATTGGTTCTTTGCCGGCTTTTATACGCTTTTTGTCCTGGCATGTGCAGTTCATGTGCCGATTGGCCTCTTAAGGATCGCGGAAGAGTGGCTCGCATGGCGTGGTCGTTCTGCTCATTTTGCCTGTTCGGTGGTGACGCTTGGCTTGCTCACGCTCGGCATGCGAGCAGTGACGGGGGTGATCCTGTGATGAGAAAGAACGACTTCCGGGCGAAATCCCACCCCGCGTACTGGGCCTTCATTGTCCATCGTTTGTCAGGACTTGCGCTTGCCTTCTTTATTCCAGTGCATTTCTGGGCGCTCGGCAAAACGCTTTCACATGACCGCTCACTGGATGGTTTTCTGCGTTTCACCGACAGACCACTGTTCAAGTTCGCCGAATGGGGGCTGGTCATCCTACTTTCGCTTCATCTGATGGGCGGCTTGCGCTTGCTCGCCATCGAGTTTCTGCCCTGGAGCGGTCTGCGAAAGAACTGGCTCGCACTGGGCGCCGGAGCGAGTGCCTGCACCGGCTTGGCTTTTCTCTTGGCGCTGGTTCATTGAAGTTCGTCCAACACACTACACCCCACAATCAGAGTAGGAGACGAGAAAATGAGGCTCGACCTGAACGCTGTCGAGGAGACGGCAAAGGAGCTTTACATCCGTGCGCTGAAGATCCTTCCTCCGGATGTAAAGGCTGGAATCGAAACGCTGGCATCGAATGAAACGTCGCCCATCGCTCAACGCGTGCTCGGGACGATGAAAACGAATATTCGGGTGGCGGAAGAAACTGAAAATCTCTTGTGTCAGGACACGGGAATTCCGATCTACAACGTGAGTATCGGCCGCAATGTCGAATTCGAAGGCTTCGAGTTGAAAGCAGCTATCCGCCGTGGCTGTGAGCGAGCGACAAGAGAACATCCGCTACGCTCGTCCGTGGTTCATCCTCTCTCACGAAAAAACAACCATACGTCGTGCGGCATAGAGGTGCCGGTGATTCATATCGATTTCTCGGCCGAGCCGGACCATGTGTCGCTGGAAATGGTGCCAAAGGGAAGCGGCTCCGAGAACAACTCGTTTCTCAAGATGGCGGTTCCCGCTGACGGTATCGACGCGATCAAGACCTTTGTGATCGACTGTGCGGTCTCGGCCGGCGGAAAGACCTGCCCGCCGACGATCGTTGGTGTGGGTCTTGGTGGGACGTCCGACCTTTCTGTCGCGCTCGCCAAGCGCGCTGCGACACGAGAGCTGGGCACCCATTGCGAGGATCCTGAGGGCGCGGCCCTCGAAAAAGAGCTCTCTGCGGCGGTCAACAAGCTTGGCATCGGACCGCAGGGACTGGGCGGCGACAGCACTGCGTTCGCGGTGCATATCGAACTTGCTTCCACGCATATCACGATGAATCCAATCGCGGTGAACATGCAATGTCACTCGGCTCGCCGCGCAAAAGCGGTTTTCTCGAACGAAGGCATCACTTACGGATTCTGACGCCATGGCCCATTATGAACTCGCCACTCCGGTTGACGAAGCCACGATCCGCAAGCTGCGCGTCAACGACACGGTCACGCTTGAAACAACGCTTTACGGCATCCGGGACGCAACGCAGATTCACCTGTTCGACAAGGGGCGAACGACGGACTTTGACCTGCGCGGACATGCGGTCATTCACACGGCGCCCAATGTTCGAAAGGTCCCCCCAAGCCCGGAGTACCCCGCAGGCTATCAACCTATCTGCATTGGGACGACCACCTCGGATCGCATGGAGCGCTTTACAAGGCCGCTCATGGAACAGTACGGCGTTAGGGTGATCGTCGGGAAAGGCGGCCTGCGCGACGGATCGAAGGCCGCTTTCAAAGAGCTGGGCGGTGTCTACCTTGCCATCATCGGCGGTACGGCGGCGCTCGAGACGACCTGGATCGAGAGCATCGAAGCGGTGGATCTCGACGATCTCAACCCCGAATCGCTGTGGCGATTCAAAATCAAGGAGTTCGGGCCTTTGCTCGTCGCGATGGATAGTGAGGGCACCAGTCTCTATGATGCCGTCAAGGACGATACCGCCAAGCGTCGAGCGGCTGCCCTCGAAAGCCTCGGAGTGCGTGCATCATGAACGTCAAACGAATCCAGACCGATATCCTCATTCTGGGCTCGGGCGGTGCTGGCCTCTTTGCCGCGCTGCACGCGCATCAGAACGCGCCAAAATGTTCAATTACCGTCGCTGTGAAAGGTCTTTTGGGCAAGTGCGGCTGCACCCGGATGGTTCAGGGCGGGTACAACGTCGCGCTGGCGCCCGGAGACTCCATCGAACGTCATTTCATGGACACGATTGAAGGCAGCAAGTGGCTGTCGAATCAGGAACTGGCGTGGACGTTGGTGAGCACAGCGGTCGAGCGAGTGCGCGAGCTGGAAAACGAACTCGGCTGTTTCTTCGATCGTAATCCCGACGGGTCTATACATCAGAAGGCGTTTGCTGGACAGACCTTCGATCGGACTGTTCACAAGGGCGACTTGACCGGCATCGAGATCATCAATCGCCTGGCCGAACAAGTTTGGAGTCGGGGGATCAACCGACTGGAAGAACATCGCGCGATCGAACTGATCAAGACGCCGAGCGGCGATGGCTTAGCCGGTGTGCTCATGATTGATATGCGAAGCGGCGAGTTCGTGTTCGTGCAGGCCAAAGCGGTATTGCTTGCGACCGGCGGTGGGCCGACCATGTACAAATATCACACGCCGTCCGGTGACAAGAGTTGCGACGGGCTCGCAATGGCACTGCGTGCGGGGCTGACGCTGCGGGACATGGAGATGGTGCAGTTTCATCCGACCGGACTTCTCGCAGGAAGCCATACTCGAATGACTGGCACTGTTCTCGAAGAAGGGCTGCGAGGGGCTGGAGGGCATCTTCTCAACGGTCAGCATGAGCGCTTCATGCAATCGTACGATTCCAGGGGCGAGCGCGCGACGCGTGACATCGTCTCGCGCGGGATCTATTCGGAGTTGCGTGCGGGCCGTACGTCGCCCAACGGCGGTGTGTATATCAAGATGAATCATCTTGGCCCTGAAAAGGTTCGCAAACAATTTAAAGGCATGGTAGAACGCTGCGCTGACTGTGGATTCGATCTGGCAGGCGGCGAAGTCGAAGTCGTTCCAACCGCGCACTACATGATGGGTGGCGTGGTGTTCAAGGCGGACTGTCAGACGGACTTGACCGGGCTTTTTGCCGCAGGCGAGGACACGGGCGGCGTGCATGGGGCGAATCGTCTCGGCGGTAATGGTGTTGCGAATTCGACTGTGTTTGGAGGCATCGCGGGCGACAGCATGGCGCGCTGGGTGCAGGTCAATACTAGCTATCGTGCACCCGACGAGCAGTCGATTCTCGCCGCGATCAACGAGGCAGAGCGACCGTTTGCCAGAAAGGGCAAGGACCTTGAGTCGATCCGCGAGTCACTCTTCGAATGCATGTGGAAGGATGTCGGGATCATCAGAAATGAAGAGGGGCTCGTGAAAGCACGAGACAGCCTCTCTGATATGCAGGCGAAGCTGATGGATACTGGCGTCGTCGATGGCGATCGCGCGTTGAATGCTCAGTGGCATGACTGGTTGAACCTGAGAAATCTCATCTCCGTCAGCCGCGTGATCACGGAAGCAGCGCTCGCGCGCGAAAATTCCCGCGGGGCTCACTTCCGCGAAGACTTCCCAGCGGCGGGGAATCTCGAATCTTCGGCCTTTACGACGGCGAAGCTCTCAGGAGGAACTGTGAAGATCGCGAGGCAGCCAGTGGAGTTTGTCATCGTGAAGCCCGGTGAAACGGTAATCCGGGAGGAGGATGCTACATTTTCGACGCCGCCGGTCCGGGTGACTTGAGAGTAATCAATGACAGAGACTCGTGGCGCAGACCTGACTCCGCAGACTGTGCTTCGGGATGGAGTCGGGCAGATCCTTACGGTCTAGCGCAATCACATCGTGCCGGTCTTCGGCGCGTCCTTCGAGACAGGAATCAAGCTGATACATACGAGGCACGAGGCCGTTACCGTTCACATGGCCGACTCACTGGCGCGGATGACCGGCAGAGTAGGCATGGCCGCGATCACGGGCGGTCCCGGGCACGCCAACGCTGTGTCGGCCCCCATACACGCCGTGCCTAGTTGAGTCCCGCGTGGTCCTGCTGTCCAGCCCGGCGGATAACAGCCGCTCAAAACTCCCGACACGATCAGTGCATTCGTCACCTTTGCCAGGACGTTTGTGCATAGTGTCGCCGGCGCCGGTCATAGAGGACGCCATCCGACGCAATGCAGACAACAATTCGTTGCGCTCTGTTACGTTGCCTTCTTGATATCGTTGCCAGGCCGATTTGTCAGGATGGCGCTCGTAATAACGTGAAGGAGATGATCGGCCCGTGACGCGAATGAGGGTTGGTCGACGAGCCAGCCGAGCGCCGACATCAGGGCGAACAGATCTACCCCATCCATATCGGCGCGCGCCGTTCCGTCGCCCTGAGCGCGGCGCAGTAGTCGCTCGCCTGCTTCATGCACCGCTGCACATGAAGCGTAAAGCGCGGAGTCCGGGTCCGCGTGGGCGCTCGCCATCAAGGCGACAACGCCGCTATAGCTATGAACGAATGCGACCCCTTCGCGAAACCAGGACACGAGCGCTTCGCCCGGCGGATTCGACGTTTCGAGTTCGCCTGCCTTTTGCGTCAGTGCGTCCAGATTCGCACGCAGCAACGCTTCGAACAAGGCTTCTCGCGTCGGGAAATGACGCAACACTGTGGCCAACCCGACCTCGGCCCGGCGGGCGATGTCACGCATGGATGCATAGGCGCCATTCTCGGTGACGACGTCACGTGCGACTGCAAGCAGGTGGTTGTAATTTTTTCTGGCGTCGGCCCGCATAACTTTCCTTGACAAATGGATCAGTGATCCATATATTTGAATCGGAATATGGATCACTGATCCATAAGATACAGCGCATTTGTGCAAATTGGAACAGAGACGCTGTCCGACACCACGAAAGGAGATGTCATGGGAAAGCTTGAGGGTAAGGTTGCAGTCGTCACGGGTGGATCGAGCGGCATGGCGCTGGCGAGCGCCAAGCGGTTCGTTGAAGAAGGCGCCTATGTTTTCATCACGGGCCGCAGGCAGGAGGCGCTCGACGAGGCCGTCAAGCTGATTGGCCGGAACGTGACCGGCGTGCGCGGCGACGCGGCCAATCTGGACGACCTCGACCGCCTGTTCGATACAGTCAAGCGGGAAAAGGGCAAGATCGACATCCTGTTCGCGAGCGCAGGCACGGGCGAAGCTGTCCCTCTGGGCGAGATTACCGAGCAGCACTTCGATGCGATCTTCGGTCTGAATACGCGCGGAACGCTGTTTGCGGTTCAGAAAGCGTTGCCGCTGTTCAACGATGGCGGATCGATCTTCATGACCGGGTCCGTTGCTTCGGTGAAAGGCTTTCCTGGTTATGGCGTGTATTCGGCGAGCAAGGCGGCGTTGCGCTCATTCGCACGCACTTGGCTTAACGAACTGAAGGGTAGGAATATCCGGGTGAACGTGCTGAGCCCGGGGCCGATCGCCACACCGATGCAGGACCAGGTTCTCACCGAGGAGGCGAAGCGGATGTTCGAATCCCTGATTCCGCGGGGAAAGATGGGTCGTCCTGAGGAAATTGCGACGGTCGCGCTGTTTCTTGCTTCAGACGATTCGAGCTTCGTGAATGGGGTGGAGTTGTCTGTCGACGGCGGCTTCTCGGCCATCTGAAATCGCGCCGAAAAGCGTGTAGAAGGACCTGTCAACTCGACGAAGATGATCCGATTTGGGTCGATAAATATGGATTCCTTGTCAATACGGAATGGAGAGTTCGCATGAGCTATTCAATTATTGGCTTTGGCGCGGTAGGTCAGGCACTCGCCCGAGCGTTTGCAAGAAAGAACATCGATGTGACCGTCGCCAGCCGGCGCTCTCCCGAGACGTTGATGCAGCAGGCACAAGCGATTGGCCGCACCGTTGTCCCCGGGACGCTGCAGGATGCAATCTCGTCCGACACGATCTTCCTGGCGGTACCGTTCTGGGAACATCGCGAAGTCGCGAAGCAGATCCCAGCCTGGCAGGGCAAGACAATCATCGATACGACCAATGCTTACGGTGTTCCCGTTGCAGACCTGGAAGGTCTGCCGTCGGCCGCGGTTGTCGCCAAAGCGTTTACCGGCGCCAGGTTCGTAAAGGGCTTTAACCATCTGCCCGCTGCCGTTCTGGCCGCTGATCCAAGCGTGAATGGCGGCAGCCGCGTCGTGTTTTTGTCGAGCGATGACGAAAATGCGGTGGCATCGGTCGCTGCTTTGGCCGAACAACTCGGTTTCGCGCCGATTGCGCTAGGACCGCTCAAGGATGGCGGCTTGCTTGTCCAAGGTAGGGGGAATACCTGGGGGCAACTGATCTTCAAGGATCTCGTCAAGTTCAAATAGCGGCGCCTCACGACGAAGACAGCGGCCACGCGCATCGCTAAACGCGTGCTGGTGATCTGACCGAGATTCGGTTAGTGCCTGTGAGCGAGTGCATGATGGCCTTCGGACTTGAAACAGCGACGAGTGCTGCCGCGACGCATTCGGGCGTAGATGGAGGATACTTCGTAGCAGCAAGCCAACGCGTCCAGCCAGGATTCTGCACATGAAGACACTTTCTCTACTGACTCTTTGCGCAGCGTTGTTGTCGTTCGGCGGTGCGGCGTACGCGCAAGTCGACCAATCTGAGCCTCAGCTGCTGATCAAGACCGCGACGCAACAGATACTCGACGAGGTGCGGACCCGAGCGATCGCGCCAGACGATATTCCTCGCATCATTGATATCGTAAACCGGGACATTCTTCCTTACACCGATTTTCACCGCACCACGTCACTGGCGATGGGCCGTTACTGGCGGACGGCTACGCCCGCGCAGCAGCAGCAACTGGTCGAACAGTTCAAGATGCTCCTGATCCACACCTATTCGGGTGCTATCGGTCAGCTCCGTCCAGACCAACGGATCGACTACCCGCCGATACACATCGCTCCAACCGATACGGACGTGGTGGTGCGCACGGTTGCAATCAGGAACGGCGAACCAGCAGAGATCGACTACCGGCTGTACAGCACGCCGCAGGGCTGGCGGTTGTATGACCTGAATGTGCTCGGCGTCTGGCTAATCCAGACATATCGGCAGCAGTTCAGTGACAAGATCAAGGAAAGCGGTGTTGACGGTCTGATCCAGTTTCTTGCCGAGCGCAACCAGCAGCTCGCTTCCGGCAAGCAGTAAGTGACCGCTGGGTATCATGGCGGCGGGCGCTTACCGACCGTTAAGTGACGTTCGCGAAGATCTCGCACGACACTCCAGCAAACCCGCCATGTGACGAGGCGCAGTTCCCATCTCAATGATCGGATACGCAGCGTTTGCTGGAAAGGCACTCCGTTCCGGCGGAATCTCCGGCGGCCGTGGAATACCGGTGAATTGTCGATTGAGGTCAGAGCGCCACGATCTGCCGCAAGAGTTCCAACGCTTTCATCTCGTCCAGGCGGCCGGTGCGTGCCTTACCCGCGAGCGTCTTGATCAGCGCCTCTGCTATCGGTTCAATACCTATCAGATCGTCCAGGCTCGTCACGGAAGCATAACGGTGTGGCTCCGCGATAACCTCTGTGACGGAGGCCAGCGCAGGCTGCGGGTGAGAGGCGGACGACGGGACATCGCGGTCAACAGCTTGCCGAACGTCCGGATCGGCGGCTGATGGGAGCATCGCATCCTGTTGCTCCACAACTGCCTTCGTTTCGGCGGCGACGCCCGTGTGATCTGCCTCCGACGGGTCGGTGTTTCGACGGCGCGCGGTTTTCGCTTTCTTAACCGCAGACTTTCTTGCCACCGTAGCTTCCGGTTTTAAAGCAGTTGGTAGTTCCTGCTGATCAGTCGCATGTCGACCGGACCGTGGATCTGGATCAAGCAGAGCCGAGACCGATTCAGGGATGTCTCTGACTGAACGGGGAACGTCCAGCCAACCGGTTGGCAGACCAAGACGTTCGGTGAAGCGGTTGGCTTCGGCGTCGTCCATGCGCTTCTGTCCATACAGACGATTGTCGAGGTTGGAGGCGCTGATACTCACTACTGCGCTGAGCCGCACCTTCGATCCCTTACGGTGGGTAAGCACATGCAGATTGGCACGACGGATGTTTTCCAACGCTGCGACGTCGTTCAGTGGCAACGATTGCTGAGTCCCTGACTTTGGAGACGCTTTGGCTTTCGCTGACGCAGATTTCGACGGGGGAGTCGTGGCAGGCTTTGCCCCTGCGGGATTACTCTTCGCGGCGGCCTTTGTCGAACTGCCATCTGTCCTCTTTGACATTTCTGATTCCCTGGGCAAACGATCTGTGGGGGTAGGGCGGGAATTCGCCTGTGTGGCGGGAGCCGTCTCCAATACCTGCCCGTGCGCTGATTCCGGTTCAGCATTCGGGTGAATAAAGTCGAGCGGCGCCCTCAAGCGACTGATGGTCTCGGACGGGAGGGTGGGATGAGGTTGATCGAAAAACCCATCCGGTAGCCCGAGCGTCGTTTCGATGTGGAAGGCCGTCTCAGGTGTGAATCTCTCGCCATTCATCAATTCGGTTACGCGCGTCAGGTTGGAATCGAGTCCTAGTGCGATGTTCTCCGCGCCCACTGCATCGACCAAAAATTTAAAGGAACGCGTTTTGAAAATAGACGCCGTCTGGGCCGGGTCTCGGGCAGGTGGCGCCTTTACGTATGATTTGTTCTGTCGGTAAGATGTCGTTTTTGAAGGTTGGCGCGACTGACGCGGGCCCTTGTCCCGAGATCCCGAGTATCGCCCGTGTGCTTGACTCATAAAGTGGGGCTCTCCGCCGGTGAAATCACTATCAATGCAGGGATTATAAGGGAGGGGAGACCTCATGCGGAGCCTTGAGCAAGTGCGACCAGCTATACCTATCGACTCTGTCTGGCGCATGGTGCTTCGTCTTGGATTCCCGTTCGCTCGCGCCTGGTGGCACCTTCGACGGCCTCGGCATGAGGGAGCACTAGTAGCAATCTACGTCGGGCGGGCGCTGTTACTGGTGGAGTCATCGTACCGGGCAGAGTGGAATTTTCCCGGCGGTAGTGTCCGGCCCGGTGAGACACCTGATACAGCGGCGCAGCGCGAGATGGGGGAGGAGATTGGTCTCTCGTCGTACCCATTACTTCCCGCGGGCAGCGCCTGCGGCATTTGGGATGGGCGAAGAGACCGGGTGCATTTCTTTGAACTGCACCTCGATTGCATACCCGAGTTGCGGCTTGATAATCGTGAGATTATCGCCGCGCATCTGGTATCGCCGGAGGAATTGCACGGCATCGCGCTGACAGGGGCGGTCGCTGCGTATCTCGGCAGAGATCTCTGCTGTTAGCTGGCCCTTTTCCTTTCGGGACATCTCGAGGGGTAGTTCAATGCGGCCAGCAAGCAGGGCGGAAGTCATCGAGAGAATGCTCTTCCGAACGGATATCGGACGCACGCGCGGCTAGGGCGAGGGTCCACAACGGGGTGCAGCGCGTGGTGGTCGAGCGCGCGTTGACAGCCCGCTCCGAGTTGAGTCGCAACGAGTGGCGAATCGGCAGCCCACTTTTGAGTGATGTGTTCAGGCGTCAGGAATCGGAACCCGGGACGAAAACTTCACCTCGCGTAGCGCAAGACTCGATTGTATCGACGCGATGCCCGGCTGCCGTCGTAGCACCCGCTCGACAAATTCACCGTATGCGTCCAGATCAGCGGCGACCACCTGCAGAATATAGTCCGCATCGCCTGTGATTTTGTGGCACGAGAGAACTTCCGGTCGACCGCGGATGACGGCCTCGAAGTTATCCGCGGTTTTGTCCGAGTGCACATTGAACCGGAGATGCACGAACGCAAGAAGATTCAGGCCGACCGCGCGCCGGTCGATGTTCGCCTGGTAACCGGTAATCACACCTTCGTCTTCCAGGTGCTTGCGCCGCCTCCAGCATGGCGTCACGCTCAGCGAGAGTTTCTCACCGAGTGCGGCATTCGACACGGCACCATCGTCCTGAAGCAGGCGCAACATCGAGCGGTCGACAGCGTCCATTTCTATTTTTGGGCGATTTGTGCTCATCTTTCATTCCTGTTAGACAAATTTCCCAAAATATTAGGCTTTTCCGCATCCGAAAGCAAAACCAATGCGGCCGCCGCTCAATAAACTGTTGGCTGTCTTCAACGCGGCAGTCAACCATGCTCACCATTTACAGTAGCGATCATCGCTTGCACCATGGCGTCGAACTAAAGGACGGCGCCATCTCCGATTCCTTCGAGAAGCCCCTCCGCGCCGAGACGGTGCTTGCGCAAGTGAGGGCAACCGGACTCGGCGATGTCATCAGCCCGAAGGCCTACCAATGCGCGGACTACGCAGGCGCGCACAGCCAGCGGTACGTCGACTTTCTGGCAGGAGCGTGGCACGAGTGGCTTGCAACGGGCAGAACCTGTCAGGCTCTGCCACTCGTCTGGCCCGTGAGGGGACTGCCCGGTCACGAGTTGCCCGAATTCATCGATGGCAAGCTTGGCTTCTTTTCGATGGACGCCGGTTCCCCCATCAACGCGGGTACGTGGGCCGCGATCAGTTCCAGTGCCAACTCAGCACTGACCGGCATGGATGCGTTGTTGGGTGGCGCGCGCGCCGCATTCGCGCTTTGCCGCCCGCCCGGTCACCATGCTGGTCGTGAATACATGGGCGGCTATTGTTACTTGAACAACGCGGCGATTGCGGCCCAGCATTGCATCGACGGCGGCGCAAAGCGCGTAGCCGTTCTCGACATCGACTTCCATCACGGCAACGGCACGCAAGACATTTTCTACGATCGACCTGATGTTCTATTCGTGTCGACTCATGGCGATCCCACGGTGTCCTATCCATATTTCTCGGGGCATGCCGACGAACGTGGCGTCGGCGCGGGAGAGGGTTTCAACCTGAACCTGCCCCTTCCGAGGGGAACGGCCTGGGAAGGCTTCGACCACGCGCTGCGCCACGCCGGCACGGCGATCGGGCAGCATGCACCCGACGCACTGGTCATTTCTCTTGGGGTCGACACGTTCGAAGACGACCCCATCAGCCACTTCCGCCTGCGCACGCCAGACTATCTGCGCATCGGCGAGGCGATCGCAAGCTTCAACGTCCCCACGCTTTTCGTGATGGAGGGCGGATATATGGTCGACGAGATTGGAATCAACGCGGTCAACGTTCTGTTGGGCTTTGAAGGCAGAGCCTGATGTTGTTTTACCGATTCGTCGCTTTGCGATCTGACCGTCGCCCGCACACAAGGAGCTAAAAGCATGACGCGATACATAGATGTAAAGGATGTTTCAAAGCTGGTCGCCGAGGTCGGCATGACACGAGTTTTGACGACCATGGCGTCTTACATCGAACAGGACTATCGCCGTTGGGATACGTCGAAAAGACTGCCCGGCTGGCAAGCCATTCGACTGATGGCGTGATTGAACTGATGCCGACGTCGGATAACCGGCTGTATTCGTTCAAGTACGTCAATGGGCATCCTAAGAATACACAGTCTGATCTGCTCACGGTCATGGCATTCGGCGTGCTGGCGGATGTGGACACGGGCTATCCGTTGCTCCTGAGCGAGATGACGTTGACGACGGCGATTCGGACGGCCGCGACTTCAGTGCTATTTGCACGCTACCTTGCACGACCGGCCTCGCGCACGATGGCCATGATCGGCAACGGAGCCCAAAGCGAATTTCAGGCCATTGCGTTTCACGAGATGCTGGGCATCGACGAGATCAGAGTCTTCGACGTCGACGAGACCGCGACGGAAAAGCTCGTGCACAACCTCGCGCCGTACAGGACGCTTCGAGTGATCCGGAGCGACTCCGCGGCGGACGCGGTCCGCGGCGCGGACATCGTGACCACGGTTACCGCGGACAAGACAAACGCGACGATTCTGACGCCGGAGATGATCGAAGACGGCATGCATATCAACGCCGTCGGCGGCGATTGTCCCGGCAAGACGGAATTGCATGCCGATGTTCTCCGGCGCGCACGTGTCGTTGTCGAGTACGAGCCGCAGACGCGCATCGAAGGCGATATTCAGCAGCTCACGCCGGACTTTCCTGTTGTCGAGTTCCACCGGATCGTGTCCGGCGCGGAAAAAGGCCGCGAATCCGCCTCGCAGGTCACCGTGTTCGACTCGGTCGGTTTCGCGCTGGAAGACTTCTCCGCGCTGCGCTACCTCAATGCCGCGTCACGCGAACGGAACATCGGCATCGAACTCGATCTTATTCCCACGCCGCCTGACCCGAAGAATCTCTATGGCGTGGCGATCGGTAGCACCTCGTGTGAACCGTTGAAGCGCGTCGATACCGCGCTGGCTGACGCGATTCGTCATTGATTGAACAGGCGCCTTTGGCGCCGCACGAAGAGGAGGGGACATGACTCAGCATTACAAGGAAATCGCGGTCGCGGCTGCCGCAATCGCTTGCTCGTTCGCTGCTCACGCCGAGGAGGTGGTGCGAATCGGTCACGTCGCGCCGCTCACAGGGGCCATCGCGCACCTGGGTAAGGACAGCGAAAACGGCGCGCGGCTCGCGGTCGAAGAAATCAACTCACAGGGCCTCGTGATTGGAGGAAAGCGAATCACATTGCAGCTCGATGCACAAGACGATGCGGGCGATCCGCGTACTGCCACCCAGGTTGCGCAGAAACTCGTCGACGATAAGGTAGTCGGCGTCGTTGGTCACCTGAATTCCGGCACCTCGATTCCCGCGTCGCGGATTTACAAGGATGGCGGCATCGTCGAGATCTCGCAGGCAGCGACGAATCCGACCTATACGCAGCAGGGCTTCAACACGACGTACCGGGTTGTCGCCACCGACGCGCAACAAGGCCCCGCGCTGGCCATCTACGCTGGCAAGAGCCTCGGTGTGAGAACCATTGCGATCGTGGACGATTCGACAGCCTACGGACAAGGTCTTGCCAATGAGTTCGAGAAAGCGGCTAAAGCCGCCGGCCTGAAGGTCGTGTCACGCGACGCCACGAACGACAAGGCGATCGATTTTCGCGCAATCGCCACGAAGATCAAGGGCGAAAATCCGGACGCGATCCTGTACGGCGGAATGGACGCAACCGGCGGGCCGTTCGCGAAGCAGGCGCGACAGTTGGGTGTGAGGGCAAAGATTCTGGGCGGCGATGGCGTTTGTTCTTCAGACCTCCCCAAGCTGGCGGGCGCGGCAGCGGATAACGTGGTTTGCTCGGAGGCCGGCATGGCCTTGGAAAAGATGCCTGGCGGTGCGGCGTTTGCACGGAAGTACGAGGCGCGTTTCCATCAGCCGTTACAGGTTTATGCGCCCTTTGCTTACGACGCGGTGTACATCATCGTCGACGCGATGAAGCGGGCAAACTCGATCGACGCGGCAAAGGTAGTGGCCGCCATGCCGTCCGCCGACTACAAGGGTGTGATCGGCGAGACGAGCTTCACGGCACAGGGCGATCTCAGGCACGGTGCGATCTCGGTGTTCTCGTATAAGGACGGCAAGAAAATCCTGCTCGATGTCGTTCGGATGTGAAGCGATTGTCTGAGGCGATGATCGCGGCGGGTTTCGATTCGCCCGTGGTGGACAACATTCGCAGCTGGCCGTGGATCAAGATGATAAGCAGCATGTGCTGGAATGCGGTTGCGGTTTTAACGTTGGCGACACGGGGCGAAATCAGCGACAGTCCCGAATTGCTGCGACTCCTCCGGCGCATGATGTCCGAGGCCGATGCCGTCGCGACAGCATTAGGCGGCGCACCACCCATCGCGAGCTCTGAGCGCATGGCGGCGGCACGCGCAGCGCCGCATCACAAGATGTCGATGCTTCAGGATCTGGAGCGTGGACGACCGCTCGAGTACGAGGTGATCGTCGATTCGATCCAGGCGATGCGCGATGTTGCCGGGCTTGAAACGCCCACTATCGATGGCGTGCTGGCGCTATTGAAGTTACGCGCGCAACGAACATGAATGGACATGGCATGTCTGATTAGAAGTAGAGAGCGCGCAAAAGTTGGCGAGGCTCGCACGACTTCCGCGTCGCCCGCCTAAGTCGTCCGGCCAGTCATGTGCCTGAACAGCTGGCGGAACGTGCTGAGCGTTTAGGCAGGCGTGCCGCCGACATCGAGGGCATAGACGTCGCCGTGAAGATGTCGCGATAGTTCGGATGCAGCATGGTGCAGCAGACTGAGTTGTTTCACCGCAGGCGGCTCAGTGATGCTCTCGACGGAGCCGATGATTGCGATCACGCCGGCGAGCGTCGCGCCGTCGCGGAAGACCGGCACGGCCAGTGTATTGATACCTGGCATCATTTCTCCGGCGCAAACATCGAACCGCGTTGAGCGAATGCGTGCAAGGCGCTTCTCGAGTCGCGTCAGCGCCGCTTTGGAAAAGCTCAAGTCTTCCTTCAGTAAATCCCCGACCAGCGCCTGACGCTCAGTCTCAGTGGCAAATGCCATTGTGACGCGGCCAAGCGCTGAGCAATGCGGTGGCGGCCGGTTCCCCGGTTTGACGCTCACGCAGATGCGCGCATAGATGTTGTCGACCGAGTCGATCACCATCGGCAGGCCATTGGTAGGTACGGCCAACACGACCGTTTCATGCAACGCGTCGCGCAGGTCGAGCAGATAGGGTTGAGCAAGGCGGCGTAGATCAAACTGGTTTCCAGCCGCTTCGCCCAGCTGAAAAATTCTCCATCCCAATCGGTACCGATCGTTGGAGGCGTCCTGCTCAATCATGCCGACTTCCTTCAGCGTCACGAGATGTCGATGCACGCGCGGTTTCGTTTCTGAAAGCAAGTCCGCCAGTTCAGTCACGCCCATAGCGCGTTGAGCCAGCGCCATTGCTTCCATGATGCGCACCGATACCTTGACCGCATCCACCGAATTCAGCTTCTTCTCCGTCATACGTCCTTCTCTTTTTCACGCGTGAAACGAGAGATTAGCAGGCCGCGACGCCCATCAAGCGACTTCGCTGCGGCCAGTTGCAAACAAAAAAATTAGCGTGTTATGCTGATCGTAACGATGTATCGCTAAACGTAACGATTTAAATGATCATGGAAAAACTCCACGATGTAGCCGGGGAAGTGTCTCAGCACGGCGCGCCGATTCCTTGCGACGTGCTGACCGGCTACCTCGGCAGCGGCAAAACAACCTTCCTGAATCGTTTCCTGAAGAGCTCCGAGGCTCTGGGGACGGCCGTCGTGGTCAACGAGGTGGGTGAAATCGGTATCGATCAGGTGATCCTCGGTGAGGTGTCGGACAACGTGTTGCTGCTTGACTCGGGGTGCCTGTGCTGCTCATTGAACGGCGCGCTGCGCGAGACCTTGCTCAATATTGCCGCACAGGCAAAGCGGATCGGTATGCCACTGCGCAAGGTGGTTGTTGAAACGACAGGACTCGCCGAGCCATTGCCCGTCCTGCATTCGCTGATCGGTGATAGGGCGCTCGCGGGCTACATTGCACTCGGACGCGTGATCACCACGGTCGACGCCCGATTGGCCGCAGAGCAGATCAGGATGCAGCGCGAGACCGCTCGGCAAATCGCGGTGGCGGACGTGCTGGTGATAACCAAGACGGATCTGGTGGACGCGGCGCAAGTGTCCGCTGTGGGCACCATGACGATCGCGATGAATCCGCGAGCAAGCCGGATCGATGCGGCAGCCGATAACGCGCTTCACGCCGCCTTCTGCGAGGCGACGCCCGACAGAGTGCCGATTGCGCCGCTGGAAGCGCTGGCCCATCAGCATGAGCACGGGCACCACGATCACGCCCGTGGCGTGCATGAGACGTCAGTAGGCGCAGAGAGCTTCTGGATCGATGGAGACACCTCGTGGCCCGGCATCGCGGCGTGGTGGCAACTGGTCGTCGAAAGATACGGCGCACGGTTGCTGCGCTGCAAGGGATTATTTCGCCTGAAAGAGACTCAGGCGGCCGTGCTGATTCAGGGTGTCGGCACGCACTTCTATCCGCCGGAGACGCTTTTGCGCTGGCCCATCGGTGATAACCGTGCGCGATTGACGGTTATCGGCGAGGCGCTCGAACGCGACTGGCTGGCGTCGAGCTTGCGTGCTTTGCGGATAGATGAGGCGGGATTGCTGCCCCGCAATCTGGACGAACTCGACCGTATATTGCCCGGACAACATTGATCACAGTATTTGCGGAGTCTTCAAGATGAGTAAGGAATTCGTCGTACGCCATGCGCAGATCGTCGAGGCGGGAAAGGACCCGGCACCGCTCGACCTGCTGATCCGGGACGGCAAGATTGCCGGCCGGTTCTTGCCGGGAACACCGGTGGATGCGTCGATATCTGTCATAGAGGCACAGGGCCTGCATATCTTCCCGGGCCTGATCGACGCACATGTCCATTTCGGATTCGGCGAGAAGATCACCGAGTATTCGACGGAGACCGCGTATGCCGCACAAGGCGGCTTTACGTCGATTCTCGGCTACTTCCTCAACAACGAAGCGTACGGCGCAGTTTTCGAGCGCGAACAGGAATACGCACGGGCTCGCGCACATATTGACTACGGATTTCACTTCAGTGTCGCGAACGAAGAACACGTGCGCGACATGGCGGCCTACGTGCGCGACTACGGCGTGACGTCGTTCAAGTACTTCATGAACTTCAAGGGCGAGGAAGGACGCTATCTCGGTCTCGACGGAACGGACGACGGGTATCTGTTCAATTTGCTCAGGACGGCGGGCTGTATGGACGGGGTAAAGGTCGTGTGCCATACCGAGAACATCGAGATCGTCAACCGTCTGCGTACGGCGATGAAGGATCTCGACGCACCGACGCTCAAGGATTGGGCGTCCGTCAAGCCACCTTTCACCGAGGCCGAGAGTTGTATCCGTGCGATGTATTTTGCCGAGCATTTCGGCGCGCACATCTATATCCCGCATCTGAGCACGCGTATGGCGCTTGATGAAGTACGTCGTTGGCGTGAGCGCTATCCACATGTATATGTCGAGACGTGCCCGCACTATCTGACGCACGATGAAGATTCGCAACTGGGCTCATTGGGTCGCGCGAACCCGCCGTTTCGCAGCAAGGACGACGTGGCGGCGATGTGGGAAGGCCTGCAGGATGGCAGCATAAACGTAGTCGCCTCCGACCATGTGCCGCGCAAGAAAGCCACCAAGGAGCGTCCTTTCTGGCTTGCCTCGCAAGGGTTCCCCGGCACGGCGACAATCTTGCCGGTGCTGCTCAGCGAGGGTTACCACAAGGGCCGGCTGAGTTTGTCACGAATAGCCGAGGTACTGACTGAAGCTCCGTCGCAAATCTTCGGCATGGCGTCGGCGAAAGGCTCACTGTCGGTGGGCGCCGACGCTGATTTGACGTTTGTCGATCTCAACCTCAGTCGGGTAGTGCGTGCAGAAGAGCTCGGTTCGTACTCGGACTACAGCCTCTATGACGGCTGGTCGCTGAAAGGCTGGCCCGTGCGCACGATTGTGCGTGGAGAGACGATCATGCTGGACGGCGAGATCGTTGGAAAGCCCGGGTATGGGCGCTACCTGTCGCGTCCGTTGACGTCGCGTTAAGCAAGTTCATCGTAACGAACGCTTGCAAGGAAAAGAATCATGGAAACACAAGCAAGTCTTGGCACTCAAAGCCTGCCCGCGCTGGACATCGATCGCACGTCCGAATTGGATGCGCCTTTTCCAGCGCGAATTTCCCCGCGTATTGTTGTCGCGGGCGCGGTGGGCTCGATCGTGGAGTACTTCGACTTTGGCGTGTACGGCTACGTCGCAGTGATCCTCGCTACCCAGTTCTTCTCTTCCGGCAATCCAACCTCCGCAATCTTGAACACGCTGGCAGCTTTCGCGATTGCGTTTGTGCTGAGACCGGTTGGCGGATTGGTATTCAGTCATTTTGGTGATCGCTTCGGCAGAAAGAACGCACTCGCCGCGACCGTGTTGTTGATGTCTGTGGCAAGTGGACTGATTGGTTTTCTTCCCACCTATGCGGCGATTGGCGTAGGCGCAAGTGCCCTGTTAGTTCTTGCGCGATGCATGCAGGGCATTGCTGCGGGCGGCGAGTTGGGCGGCGCAATCGCGTTTGTCGCGGAGCATTCACCTGCACACCGGCGGGGACTTCTGTGTTCTACGACTCAGACCGGCGCGCTTGCGGGCATTCTGCTGGCCTCGATTGTCGTTGCCACATTGAACCAGACTCTTTCGAAAGCTGATATGACCACATGGGGATGGCGGGTCCCTTTCCTGGTGGCGATCCCGATTGGTGTGATCGGACTTTGGATTCGTTCCCGACTCACAGAGGCCAAATCGTTTCAGGTGCTGTCTGAGAGCGACAGGACCGAATCCGCGCCGGTTATCGAACTGCTCCGGTCTTATAGTGGGCCCCTTGCCAAAAGCATAGGGCTATCGATCCTGCTGTTCTCGCTTTACTACATCGCGTACGTGTACGTGAACATCCACTTGCAGCGCGTGGTCGGAGTGAGTTCGAAGCTTGCTTTCTGGTCTACGACGCTGACGCTGGCCGTCTCTGTCGTTTGCATGCCACTGTTTGGTGCGCTGTCAGACAGGGTAGGGCGCAGGCCAGTCTTCGTCGTGTCGAGCCTGGCCGCACTGGTGCTCGCGGTACCGTGCTTCAACTTGATGAATGCTGGCGGCTTGACTGCCGTTGGCATGCAGATTGTACTGGGTCTGATTGAATCGGCCCTGATGGGCGTCGCGTTTTCAACGATGGCCGAGCTGTTTCCGACCCGCGTCCGCTATACCGGCGTTGCGTTGGGATTCAACATCGGCGGCGTCGTCGCGGGCGGAACTGCGCCGCTTATTTGCACGTGGCTCGTATCTGTGACGGGTTCGTCGATCGCCCCAGCCTATTTTCTTATCGGCACGGCCGTTGTGACGCTTTTTTCAGCCTTCACGCTTAAAGAAACCGCGGGATCGGCGCTTAAGCCGTGACGTGCTGGCCCTACTTGAACCATGGAGAATACGGAGAGCATTTGCATGAAACCTTGGGAAAACATCATCTTGGATGACGAGCAGCGAAAATACCGTGCTGCCGGTTTCGGGCGTCCGTCCGGCCTGGGCAAGCGTCCCGCCTTGCTGATCATTGACGTACAGTACCGAACTGTCGGCACCAAACGTCAGCCCTTCTGGGAATCGATCAAGGAATTCCCGACGAGTTGCGGGGACGTGGGTTGGGCCGCGGTGGACCACATTGCAGAGTTGCTCGAAGTGTTCCGGGCGAAAAACTGGCCCGTACTGTACCCGCATGTCGCGCCCAAAAAGTCCACAGAGGGCGGACGACTGGCAGAAAAAATCCCGTCAATAATGAACATTCCCGCTCGGGGCTACGATTTCGTCGAAGAGGTTGCGCCGCGCGACGGCGACGTTCTGCTGCCAAAAAAACATCCGAGCGCGTTTTTTGGGACCGCGCTCGCCAGCCATCTGATCGACGCGCAGGCTGATACTTTGATTGTGACGGGCTGCACCACGAGTGGATGCGTGCGCGGAAGCGTTGTCGACGCGTTTTCGCTGAACTTTCGAGTGTTCGTCCCGCAAGACTGCGTGTATGACCGTAGCCTGACTTCACATGCGGTGAACCTGTTCGACATGTCCGAAAAATATGCTGACGTGGGCACAACGTCCGATCTGCTGACCCGCCTCGCTCACATTGCGCCGCGGGATTATTGAGGTCGGTCGCCAATGGCGGAGGCCAACCGGTTAAGCAGCGGGTTGATTTTTGAATAACGGCTGCGTGAAGGCGGCAGGAGACAGGTAGCCCAGACGAGCCTGTTCGCGGGCGTCCTGGCGCGTGGCGAGGTCGGTCTTGGGCGAGCCCCAGAAGCTTTCCATCGGCGCGTGGTCGTAAAGGAGAGCGTGCAAAAAGTTGGGGAGGCTCCCGCGGAGGAGCGTTTTTGCTTCCGACAGCGGCATCGGTTTCGTCTGGAGTAGGCTGATCGGTCTCGCAACGGTGGGAGCAAGCCATGCGGTTGATCATCGAAGCAAGGTTGGCCGACGGAGACAATGATACGGTCGAGGAAGGTGACGGAGTTCTGGCTGTGATTGCGCACAGGGAGGTTACCTCGGCTGCAGCGCGACTCGATCAGTTCCTCAGCTGGAACGGTGTGGCGAGCGATGAACGCGTGACCGTGATCAGCGACGACGCTGGTGAATTTGCAAAGACGGTCGAGGGCAGTCAACCGGCTCGGGGCCGGATCTTCGACTGGTTCCACATTGCGATGAAGTTCCAGGCGACGCAGCGTTCCGTGTTCGGCAGCAAGATGATCGACTCGATGGACCAGGAGTCAGTGGAGACCGAAATCACGCACGCGAAGTGGTTGGTCTGGCATGGCAAGGGCAGCAAGGCGGTCGAGCGGATCAAGGCGCTCGACAGTCGGTTGCTGGCGAGAGAAGGATACGAATTCAAAACGCTGTGGTGGAATCTGAATACCGTCTCCAGTTACCTGAGGAACAACACGCGCACGTTGGTCAACTACAGCGCGCGGCATCGTCAGGCCTTGCCGATCAGCAGCAGCATCGCCGAGTCTGCGGTGAACCAGGTTGTCAGCTACCGTATGGCCACGAAGCGACAGATGCGCTGGACTGACAAAGGAGCGCATTGCATGGCGCAGGTCAGAGTCACGGTTTTGAACGGGGAATTCTCTTCACATCGCATCTCGGGGTTCAAGATAGCCGCCTCGCGACACGGTGAATGCACCGCGGTACCATGACCAGGCCGGGACCGAGCAACGAACAGAACAGACCCTGTAACCCTGCCATCAGCCAGTGCGGTCAGACGAAATCGACCTCCTCAACTTTTGATCGGTCTCGAAATAGTGACACTTTTGCATCCGTCTACGTCAGACAGATCGAGATGAACGCCGACAGTCTGCTGCTCGAGATGGGTTAAGCCAACTTCAAAGATCGATACAGTTCAACGCTGCGATCGCGCAAAACCGTTGCCCCCTGGTAAATCGCTCAATGAATCGAGTCCCGGGTGTTGAAGAGACTATGAGAGTCCATCCAATCGTACGATTCGTTGCTGTGCGCCCACGCCCAGTTCCTTGCTGCGTCACTTTTTTTGGCGACCGCCTGTGCGACCTCTTCGGAGGGCGAACCTCCATCGTAATGGTCGTTCGTGCGCTCAGCGCGGCCGATGTTTCTGGATTTCGATGAGTCGTAGTTCATTGCGATTCCTGTTTGAGGTTGCTGTCAACGCGTATCAATCCTGCTCCGCCAGCTCATCGTGCATGGACGCGGCGAGAAGCTCGGCGAAGCGCTCGAGCGCCGCGACTGAGCCGTGCACTGTGCGGTACTCCTGACGTCCAATCTTCGCGTCAAGCACCACTGTCATGCCCGATTTCCGAGCCAGGTCAAGGATGTCCATCTGATGCTCCACATCGTTGAATCATGCGATTCTGTTACCACTCTGATGCGCGCGAGCCGTTTGCTCACACAATCCATTTTAAGCACTATGCACTGGACATCAACGCAGCCACGGTGAATTCACAGTTTTCAAAACGACAACAATAGAGACGGCGACCAGATACTGCTGTTGGTGGAAGCCGTTGAAATCCTTGGGATGTTCTCTGCCAGGGCCACGTAACACGTCGCTGTCCAATCCACGGAAACTGTCGCCGTACGAAGCCGCTGCCAGTGGCGTCACGTCCAATTCATACCACGATCAAACTCCAACGCCATCGTGCACGTACTCTCAAGAGACACAAAGTTGTTCTTGGCGAAGCGCCAGCAGGAGCGCGAACGCGGCGACCGCCGTCGAAGACGGAGTCAGTAGCGGGTTCTGGTTTTCGGCGCTGGAAGGCTGCGGTTCATATCGAGTTTGTCCTCTACGCACGTCTCTTCAAAAAGATTTGCGCAACCGAAATTCCCCGAGGAAAAGCCCACTGTCAGCTTATCCATAGCGCAGTATCAAGTTTTTTAATAATCAGGAAACCCCGATTGGCTTTGTTCTGTTGGTCACTAAACTCTTGCCATTGGACCGATAACTAATCGAGTTCCGGTGTCCCCAGAGGTGGTAATGCCGGCAGTCCCAAGGTCCGATTATCCTCTCCCGCGTCATCCGCGGAGGCGCAGGCAACATTTACACTTTGAATCTGGAGTTCATGGTGCGAGACATAAGTGCTCAGATGAGCAAGTACAGGAATCTTTTCTGTTCGGCCTTGGTATTTGGCTTTATTTCGTCAGGAACGGCGATAGCGCAAGTTCAAAATCAAACACAGACGACGCTGCCCCATGTCGCCGTGCTGGCGACGGGTGGCACTATCGCTGGAACCGGCGCGAGCGAAACGCAAACCACCGGCTACAAGTCCGGCGTCCTCACTGCGGACGTTCTATTGAAGTCCGTTCCGTCGCTTGGAAAGGTGGCGCGGGTGTCTGGCGAGCAGGTGTCGAACGTCGGCAGCGAGAACATCACTAATGAAATTTTGCTGAAGCTGGCCAAGCGGGTAAATACACTTCTTGCTCAACCTGACATCGCTGGCGTGGTCATCACGCATGGAACAGATACGCTCGAAGAAACGGCCTACTTCCTCAACCTGGTGGTGAAAAGTGACAAGCCGGTGGTCCTCACTGGCTCGATGCGCCCGTCGACAGCAATTAGCGCCGACGGTCCCAGCAATATCCTTCAAGCCGTAACAGTTGCCGCCTCCCCAACTGCGAGAGGACGTGGCGTACTAATTGTCCTCAACGACCGCATCGGCTCGGCTCGATATACGACGAAGACGAACGCGAACACGCTCGACACGTTCAAGAGTTCGGACGATGGATTTATCGGCACGTTGATTGACCAGGTGCCGCACTTCGAAACAGCTGTAGCCAAGCTGCAAACAACGCAGACTCCGTTCGACGTATCGAAGTTGGATTCTCTGCCGGAAGTCGACATCGTCTATGGGCACCAGAACGACGGGGGGTACATGTATGACGCTGCGGTGGCTCACGGCGCTCGCGGCATCGTCGTGGCGGGCGTCGGCGCGGGTAGCGAGTCTCTTCTCACGCTGCCGTCTATCAAGAAGGCTGTAGATAAAGGAGTCGTCGTGGTCCGCTCGTCGCGAACCGGCAGTGGCTATGTCCCCGAAGACTCGGCTTATATCGGTCTTCTCGGCGACAACCTCAACCCGCAAAAAGCTCGCGTTCTCCTGATGCTCGCGCTGACGGTGACGAACGACCCTGCTCGCGTGCAGGAGATGTTCCAACAGTTCTAAACGTGCGACCAGCGCGGCGACGTTGACGCCAGTCATCGCCGCGCGCTTCGTCTATTAAGCGTAGCCTCCAAGGCCCTCAAACAGATGTCCAACTGCGGCCGCTTTTCCCAACGTGATATGTAGAGATTTCGGCGCGGAGCAAGCGCAGTCGCTGTTGCCCGCGACTTGAAAGCAGTTGCTACGAGCTTGAGCTCGAAACGTGTTCAGAGTGCGTCGTGGCAAAGCGCCATCATCCTCTGGACCATTGTGCTCGACCCGTTGAGTTCCATCTCGCTGGTGAAGAGAGCGTTCATCCGCCGCCGAACGGTCGAGCATCCATTTGGCACGATCAAGTCGTGGATGGGAGCCACCCATTTCCTGACCAGAACACTCAACCGTGTGGCCACGGAAATCGCTTGCACGTGCAGGCGTACAACATGAAGCGAACGATCAAGCTACTCGGCGCGGTCGCGCTGATGAAAGCTATTCGGGCCTAAGGGCCAGCAGAAAACTCGACTGCCCTCCTAGACGCGACGTGGCGCTGTTCCCGGCAAACCGGAGCACGCGAAAGGCAGACCGCCATAGCCTTGCGAGAGCTACCAAGCCACGACCCCGCAGGAAACCTCCCGAATCGTTTCTCCTTCGCGTTTTGACACACTCCGGGCCGAATTCGGAAGTACGAGGTCAGCGCTGCAAAGCGCGGCCGCCGACCTGGTCTGGAGTTCCGTACCCGACTCAAGGCGGTAGTTCGCGTTGAGGGAATCAAATGACGGCTTTCGTTTGAGAAGCGGACACATTCACCAGAGACGACCTCGATCGAACGCTCGCTGCGCGCGATTTCAACGTCCGCTCGGCCCCGAAGTTGTTATCGATCCGGGATTCAGTGCGCCGTTACCCGCCGACCTGATGCACGCCGCAGCCGCGCCGCTGCCCGTCAGCGGGCCGCAAACCGCCAGCCTGTTCCAGGGCCTGGCGTTACTCATCCCCATGGATCAGGGTTGGCGTTTGCCGCGGCCACCAGCGGGTTTGCCAGCCGGCTTACGTGAATCCGCAACTGGCTTGCTGGCGGGTTTGCTGCGTGGCTTTTGCACGCTGAATGGGTTGCCGCTGGACAAGTTTGTGCCTTTACCCGAGGCCACAGCGCGCTGCGCCGCAGGCTTGCGTTTGTTTTCGCCACTCTGCGGTCGCGGTTTTTTGCTGGGCACCTGCACGGCACCAGGCGTAGCTTGCGGCACTTTCGGTTTCTTAGGTTTTTTGGGTTTCTTGATGATCTGGCCCGTCGCGCTAGTTTGCGGCACGCGGTGTTCGGCTTCAAAACCCGGCACTTCTTCACGGCGCAGCGTTTGCCGGATCAGCGCTTCAATCGCGGCCAGTTGCGGCGCTTCATCGGCACACACAAGGGACACCGCCGCGCCGCTGGCGCCCGCGCGGCCGGTACGGCCAACACGGTGCACATAGTCTTGCGCCACGATCGGCAGATCAACGTTGATCACCAGCGGCAGGTCGTCGATATCCAGCCCGCGCGCAGCCACATCGGTGGCTACCAGCATATGTACTTCGCCCGTCTTGAAGCGCTCCAGCGCACGGAGGCGCGCGGGCTGCGGTTTGTCGCCGTGGATGGTGTCGACCGCATAGCCCGCTTCATCCAGCATGGCCGCCAGGTAATCCACGCCATTGCGGGTTTTGACGAACACCAGCGCGTGCTCCCAGTTGTTCTCAGCCACAAGGTGCATGAAGAGGTCAGGCTTGTTCTTTTTATCCACCGGCACCACCCACTGCTTGATCTTGCCGGCCGTGGCATTGGGTGGGCTGACGCTGATATTGACCGGGCCGCGCAGAATGCCGGCCGCCATGGCGCGGATATCATCCGTAAACGTGGCAGAGAACAGCAGGGTCTGGCGCTGAGCGGGCAACGCAGCAAAGACGGCGTTGAGTTCGCGCGCAAAGCCCAGATCCAGCATGCGGTCGGCTTCATCCAGCACCAGCGTTTGGACTTGATCAAACTGCACTGCGTTCTGGCGATTGAGATCTAGCAAACGGCCCGGCGTGGCAACGAGCACATCCACGCCTTTGCGCAACTTCATCATCTGCGGGTTGATACTCACACCGCCGTAGGCGGCCAGAAACCGTAAGTCGAGGCCTTTGCCGTAAGCGATAAAGCTTTGCAGCACCTGTTCGGCCAGTTCACGCGTGGGCACCAGCACCAGAACACGCGCGCGGTTGCTGGACACCGCGGGGCCGTGCTGCACCAGCCGTTGCAACAGCGGCAGCGCAAAACCCGCCGTTTTGCCAGTGCCGGTCTGTGCCGCAGCCATGACGTCCTTGCCACTGAGCACAGCAGGAATCGCCTTGACCTGCACCGGCGTAGGTGTCTGGTAATTGAGGTCCTGCACATTACGCAGCAAGGGATCGATCAGGCCAAGCGAGGCAAAAGACATTGGCGTATTCCGGGCTAAAGCCGCAATTCTAGCGGTTACGGTTACAGCCTGTGCTGAAAGTCTAACGCCTGGGATTTCTGGGTGTTGTCTTTGGCGGGTAGTCTGAAAGTGCAGTGGTTGCACCCGACGAAGTCGACCCGGAGCCGTTACTCCAACACGCGCGGTCGGAACGACCGCTTCAGCGGTACAGCCACCGGTCATCTTGTTAAATTCATAGGGGCGCACCTGTATCGACATCAATCGGATGAGAGCGCAAGCGAGAGGCGGCGACCGAGGGTTGCAGCACCACGCCGCTAACACGTAAGACGTACCATTGCTCAGCAGCCTATTCGACTTATGCCAGCGTTGACCTTGTAGTCGTCGCCAAATCGCAGCACCTGCAAAATACGGCCACGATAATCCGGTCATTTAATGCGTCGATGCAAACTTGCGCCGCAGTTGGCCGGCCGATAGCCACAACGCGGAGACAAGAAAATAGATCGCGCCGACACCTGCGTAGCCAGCCACTTTGACAATCGCCGGAGGCACTGATGCATGGGCCTGCGCGATAAAAAACGCGCCCGCCAGCGCCGATTGGCCCCCGCTCAAAATCATTGCCCATTGCGCACCAAAGCGCTTCCAGCGGCGAACGGCGGTGGCGAGCTGAAGCAATCCGGACAGAATGGCCCAGACTCCGAATACATCAAGGACCAGGCTTGTGTTGACGCTCAATACTACAATCACCGCAATCGCTATCACCGCGCTAGCGAAGACGTTGAAAGCCTGAGTAGGGTTTTCGCGCATCCCACCGCTACGCGACATGTCGACATAGTTAGCCAGCGCATCCCATACGGGATAGACGATGAGCAGTGCTGCTCCGATCGCCGTGGCATGCTGCCCGATGGCGAACGCGAGCGCGACCCACACGACAGAAAATGCGGCACGGATAAAATAATAGTGTTTGAGCCACTGCTCACCCTGAAGGCGGGTGGTATCTGAAAGATGATCAGCCATTGGAACTCCTTCAAAATTTTGTCGACCGCGTCGCCTTGAACGACGCGCCAGGCTCTCGTCGCGATGAGCTGTCGGCAGGATCACACCAGCGTCATCGCGACAAGAATCCTGTGTTGGTAGAGATCATGGCATTCGGCCTTTCTTGATGGCATCGGTCAAACGACCGATAGGCGTGCGCCGAGTTCGGCGTGCTCCATCGGCTCCGAATCGTCGCCAGGCTCGGCGGCCGCGTCGGAGTCCGCAGTCGTTTGCCCTGGTTGTTTGGCCGCCCGAGCCTTCACCGGTCAGTTGAAAGGGGACCTTTATGAGCGTCCCGACCACGCTACTTCCCCTGCGGGCAGAGCAGCGTCATGCAGCGGCTACGCGCCGATCATCCGATGACGCAATGACGGCGCTCATCGACCGGTGCCTATTCGACGATCCGTGCAGTGGTGGCCCCGCGACTGGACATCGCGACGATTCAGACAATCAGCAGGAAGCGCCGGGATGGCCTAAGCAGTCCCGAAACTCCAACGTCTATTTCGGCAGTGAACCGTCGACGCCATCGACGTACCAGTTGATGCGCTGAAGGTCTGTATCACTGAGCGTCTTGCCGGCCGGCACCTTTACTTCGCCCGCCTGATCCTTGAGCGGACCGGTGAACACATCCCACTTGCCGCTCGCGATCTGGTCGCGCTTTGTCGCCACGTCCTTCAGCGCATTGGCCGGAAGCGCCGACGTGTTCAGGTCATCTAGGCTAACCCCTTTCTGCGGAATGCCCCACCACACCGGATCGTTCTTCCACTTGCCGTCCAGCACCTGCTGGATCGCCGCGGTGTAGTACACGCCCCAATGCGCGACCACCGAACCGAGGTGCGCGTCGGGGCCGAATTTCTTCATGTCCGAATCCCAGCCGAACGCATGCACGTGCTTTTCCGAAGCGGTTGCGAGCGTGGCGCTCGAATCGGTGTTTTGCAGCAGCACGTCGGCGCCCTGGCCGATCAGCGTTTCCGCCGCCTGCTTTTCCTTGCCCGGATCGAACCAGCTATTGATCCAGATGACCTTGGTATGGATCTTCGGATTCACCGAGCGCGCGCCGAGCGTGTACGCGTTGATGTTGCGGACCACTTCGGGAATCGGCACCGACGCGACAAAGCCGAGCGTATTGGTCTTCGTCACGTAGCCTGCGGCGACGCCCGCGAGGTACGCTCCCTGATACATCCGCACGGCATAGGTGCCGAAGTTCGGCGCTTTCTTGTAGCCGGTTGCGTGCAGGAACACCGTGTCCGGGAAATCCTTCGCAACCTTCAGTTCGAAATCCTGGAAGCCGAAGGTCGAGCCAATAATGATCTTGTTGCCCTTGTTTGCCAGATCGCGGAACACGCGCTCCGAGTCGGCCGATTCCGGCACGTTCTCCACGCGTGTGATCTTGATCTTGTTGCCGAACTTCGCTTCGACTTCCTTCGAACCTTGGTCATGCCCGTAGGTCCAGCCGGCGTCTCCCGGGTTGCCAAGGTAGACAAATGCGACGCCGGGGGCGTCGGTTGCCGAAGCGCCTGATGCACCAATCGCTGCTGACAGCACAAGTGCTAAACGGGCGACTCGTGGCGCATTCAGCCATGTTATCTTCATCGTGATTCTCCAGTCCTGTACGGTGTTTCCATGTTGTCGTAAAAAATTTGGGGGGAAATCGGTCGGCCACAAGCATCTGAGCTGCCGTCTGCCCGGCGTTGTGCTGCACATCACAGCGATTTGACAGCTGCTCGAGGCGACGGCGCTGGATATGCCCGATCAACCATCCATGTTTGCAAATTTGATTCATCCGGTACCTAGTTCGAAGATGGCCCCTCGCTGTCAGTCGGTACGGACACTCGACGCACGGACTCGAGAAGCCGATTGCAGAAGTCGTTCTGTGAGATTCAGAACTTCGTGCGGATACCTACGCCGTACGTGTCGCCCGAAGTCTGGTTGCTGAGGTGGTCGTACATGTAAGCTGCGTAGACGTCAGTGCGCTTGGATAGCGGATAGTCATAGCCGATTGACGTCGTCTGACGCGTCTGGTCCAGACCGCCGCCGTCGCGCGAGTACGCGAACGACGCCATGATCCAGCCCAGGCCCGCCGGAACCGTGAGGCCGCCCTGTGCGGTGTTCACGTGCCAGCTGCCGGTGTCCTGCGCGTTGTCGGTGTACATGTACTGACCGAAGAACCTGACGTACTTCAGGTCATAGGTCGCACCCAGTTGAGCGACGCTCTGGCTCTTCATGCCCGCGAGCCCGACGCTCTGCGCGAGGCTGGTCAGGTCGCCCGGGGCGCCGTTGAAGTTCACGTACTGATACACGCCGGTTGCCGCGAACGCACCATGGAAGTAGAGGAACTGAGCGCTCCACTTCTTCGCACCGTTCTCATCCGCCGTATTGCCGAGGGCATACACCACGTTGGCGCTCAAGCCATTGAAGTTCGGCGACGAATATTCCACCGCGTTGTTCCAGTCCGAGCCGCCGACCACGCCCATGTCGGTGGTGTACGTCGGAAAGGAGCCGAGGCCGAGGTACGTATGCTTGACCATCGGCGAGAACGTGTACGAGTTGACGAACGGGTTGAACTGGATCGTCGAGACGTATAGCGGTGTCGTCAGACGTCCGGCCGTGACGATGCCGTACGGCGATGCGATACCGACATACGCGTTACGCGAAAAGAACGTGTCGCCCGTGAAGCTGCCGTACGCGCCGTTCTGAGCCCGGAAGAAGCCTTCCAAAGCGAAGATCGCCTTGTAGCCGTTGCCCAGATCCTCCACTCCACCCAAACCCCAGTAAGAGGTGGCCATACCACCGCCCGACACCACCGCTGCACCCTTGCCGTCCGGGAATTTCTGCTCGCCAACCCATTCGTCGACCAAACCATACAGTCGCACGCTTGATTGCGCATGTGCTGAATTTGTGACCAACAACCCGAATATGCTAGCGAGGGCTGTGAATTTGACTGCGGTTTTTAGCGTACGGTGGACGAGAGGCTTCATGGATTCTCCAGTAATTTTGTCGAAAAAAATATAACTGTGGCCGGCAAGGGACTTCGCCTCGCCGCGCTGTTCTTTGAGTAGCTTCCGGGGGTGGGCCGCAGAAGGAGCGCCCATCATCGATCAGTCAATTGAACAAGGACAACGTGCGGTTCGTTGCCGAGGCGGGTGCCGCGACTAAACAACTGCGCGAGCAGCAGGCCTTAGGCGAGCGACAGCAGACGGCGCTTCATCAGCCGTTGGCCGACGAGAGGACGCGCTCGAAGGTCGAGTAGGGCGACATCTCCCGCGCTGGAGCGCGCAGCCGCTTACAGATCGAGCACCAACTCCGGCGTGCGCGAGCGCGAACAACACGGCAGAAACTGATCGTTTCCTGCCCGCTCCGCTTCCGTGAGGTACACGTCGCGATGATCGGGCTCGCCCTCGAGCACGCGTGTCAGGCAGGTACCGCAAACTCCCTGCTCGCACGACGTTTCGAGGCGGACCCCATGCGCGGCAAGTGCCTCGATGACGGTCTGGGACGCGCTGACCGGAATGACACGACCACTTTTCGCGAGCCGCACGTTGAACGCGTCGTGCGGCGAAGCGGCGTCGGACGCTTGCGCCGGCGCACTGAAATATTCGCGGTGAAGATGCGCGTCGTCCCATCTTGCCTGTTGCGCGGTAGTCAGCACATGGGTCATGAACCCGCCCGGGCCGCAGACATACAGATGCTTTCCCGGCGCGGGCGCACCCATCGCAAGCGCCGCATCGAGCGCCGGGCTTCCCCGCTCCGCGTCGACATGCAGAAATGAACGCTCGCGCAACGCCGGCGAATCCAGCCGGTCACGAAACGCGGCACGCGAGCGCTCCCGCACACAATAGTGAAGCTCGAACGATGAGTTCAGCGCGGCAAGATGTTCGGCCATCGCGAGCAGCGGCGTGATGCCAATACCACCGGCGAACAGGATCGACTCCGTAGCGGCCGCCTCGAGCGGAAAGTGATTGCGCGGACCTTCAATGCGCAGCACGTCGCCAACCCTTAGCGCATGCATCGCGATTGATCCGCCTCGCGACGCGGCATCGCGCTGAACCGCGACCATATAAGCGCCAGTGGCTTCTCGACGGCCGCATAGCGAGTACTGACGGACTACGCCCGGCAGACAGATGTCAATATGCGCGCCCGCTTCGTAACCGGGCAATGATTGTCCGTCGAGCGGCGTGAATTCGAACGCGCGGATGTCGACAGCGACATCCTCAATACGGGAGACGACAACGTTCATGGCAAAAGAAACGTGTAGTAAGAGACGGTTTTTATAAACGCTGTTGAACTCGCTGAAGAATGTTCCGCAGATCAAGCAACAGTCCAGTTTGGGGAACGCATCGTGAATGTCCCCACGATGTTCAAAGCGAATACGCAGGCGGCGGAAGTTATGCAACCAGGCATGTGGACGCTCGACGTGGTTCGCTTTGCGCTTATCGGAATAAGCGAAAAAGATCGATCACGAGGCCAATTTCCCGTAGCAAGATGCAATCAAATCGATTAAGCATCCTTCACGACAACCTTTTTTGGGATTCGAACATAGAGCAGTCCGTCGGTTTCCCTCACATCAAAAACCTTGATCCGAAATCCAGGACAGTTCACGCCTTTTCCATCGGAGAGTCGGAAAGTAAAGGCATGGAGTGGACACTTGATCATAGATTCGTTCATAATGAGGTCCCCCTGCGTCCAAGAAGCGCCCTGGTGTGGGCAACCTCTATCCACCGCCCGGAAACCGGCCTTGGTCCGGTGAATCACGATCGTCTCATCACCGATCTTCACGCGCAGCGGAAACTTGAGGTCACCAATTGGTACCGGTGATGCTATAGCCCATTCAGCATCAGCACTATGTGCTTGCTCGCAGTTCACAGGATCTCAGCAGAAGCTTGGTTGGCAAGGATCTCGCGAATACGCGAGAAGAAGAAGTCGCGCTCTTGACACATGATGAATAGCCCAGCCTGTATCGGGAATTGGTGATCGGTGAAACTGGAATAGAGTGAATCCAAACAGGCCTTGAGCGTCAAAACGTGGCGTTTCCTAACCAAATGGAAGATTCGCTGTAGCTCCAATGCTTTGTCGTAATCGAATTCTTCCTCTGGTGTGATACTCCACTCCACGTGAGCAAGCGCATTGACCAGATCACTCAGAAATTGTTTCTGTGGAGCAGTTAGCCACTTCGCCCTTTGTGGAACCTTTTCGTCAGAGTACTGGACCAGCCAGTTACTCTCTTTCTTTGCTCGTTCCATGTCACAGTCGAAACGCTGCCCGTGTTTGAACGCCATCAGAGGTTTCAGATACGCGGAAGCTGTGCGTTTATGCAGAATGCAGTCGGTTACCACAAGGGGCTCTTTGACCAGGTCGAACACCGTGATATCCGCGGGCATACCTGGAGCGAGAGTACCTGCCTCATCCTGCAAGGAGATAGCCCGCGCGGCTCGGTCGGTCACTCTTGAGATCACGTCGTACAAGCCCATTCCCAAGATCATCATTGCCGTCATCACGTTCGCCAGAGACTTGACCGGGGTGACAACGTTGAACTGCTGCAGATCGGAGCTGATGGTGTCCGGCAGTAATCCCTGACTGAACGCCTGCTCAGCCACTTTCCAGGCAAAGTTGTAGCCACCGAAACCAATATCGAAAAGCACGCCCCGGTCCTGCGCTCGACGGACAAGATCGAGGACTTTGCCGTGGTCGTCGACTACCTTCCCCATGTTTCCGTGATAGACATGCGTAATCATGTCACCCGGCTCTGCAATCCGGAAAGCCTCCATAGCCAGAGTCTCTTCGACCTTGTGCTGCTGAAACTCCCCAATGTGCATGTAGAGGGGTACGCCAAGAACCTGCGCCAGCCCCTTCGAGATCTTGAGCGACCCTGGCCCATAGTTGCCCATCGCGTTGCATTTGAGATAGCGGAGCATGCCTCGCTTCTGCTTCATGAAATCCACCCATTCGGACAGGGGAATATTTCCCAAGCTACGTATCTCACCCTCAAGGAAGTTTAACGCGATCAACCCGAGTGGACGCACGAACGGACCAGCGTAAAGGCTCGTATGGAGACCATCCATTGTTGCGACGAACTCGTCGAGCACACCGATACCTGCGCCTCCCGCATCCACAAAGGTGGTAACCCCCTGGTAGACACCAATTGCGTCGGGATCCGAAAAACCAAGCGTGCCGTATGTATGAACGTGAATGTCAATCCAGCCAGGCGATAGATAATGGCCGGTCAAATCAAGCACTTCGCCATCAACGTGCGATGCATCACCAACGAATTCGATACGCTGGTTCGCGACGACAACATCAGCAATGGCGTCGATTCCTTGCTTGGGGTCTATGACGTGTGCCCCCCGCAGGATCGAGGTATCCGATTTCATATTGAAATCCTTGTATATCTGAGCTTCGGTAGGGCAATATTGGGCGGACTCGGTGTCGATTAAAAGCGCAATTTTTAGTCTCGGGTGTCCACTTTTTGTATACACCCATCCCGACTGGACGCCACATTGCATGAAAGGAGCCCCCCATGCACCTGCATAGCCGAGCCTTGAAATATCTTGACGAAGTCACGCGCACTGGTTCGATCCGCAAAGCGGCGATGTCCTTGCATGTCACCCCTTCCGCAATCGACCGGCGGATACTGTTGCTAGAGGAGCAACTCGGCACGGCGATCTATGAACGTCATGCATCTGGCTTACGCTTGACGGCCGCCGGCGAGATACTGGCTCAACATATCCGACGGACACTGCAGGATCTGGAGCGCACCAGATCCGAGATCGAGGATTTGCGAGGCCTGCGCCGAGGACGAGTCTCTATTGCGGTCATTGAGGGGGTGGCAATTGATCTACTTTCAACAGTGCTCACTGAATTCGGCAAGAGTTATCCCCACATCACCTTTTCCATCACCGTTGCTCCCTCGGCTGCCATACCAACCCTGGTTGCGTCAGGCGAGGCCCATATTGGCGTGTCGTTTAATTCGCCGATAACTCGTGGGGTGCGTCGCATCGCTTCGGCCGAACTTGAGATAGGCGTGGTTATGCGCCCTGATCATCCATTGGCCTCAAAGAAATCGATCAGGGTCGTGGATTGCGCGCACTATCCGATTTGTTTTGCTACAACCTCTATCTCAGTTACGTCCGTCGTCAACGACGCTCTGTCGCAACAGAACATCGACCTCGAACCGTTTATCATGTGTAACTCGGTGGAGACGTTGAAAGCGTTAGTGCGGGACGGGGCCGGCCTCATGTTCAAAAGCCGGCTTGGAATCGAACGAGAGATTCGGAATAACGAGCTTATCTTTCGGCCACTCGTGGAAAAGTTGACTGAACGTTTATTACTCATTGAACAAAGCGGACGTAAACTTCCACCGATTGCATCAAAACTTCAGGAATACTTTAAAGACGCATTAGCCACCATGGAAATGCCACGTAACCGTGGGGCTCATCCTCGAAGAGATTGGGAACGATAGAGTGAGCAACTCATAGCTCGACATCGGGAACTGTTTTATTAGGGTCTGTTTACATTTACGACTGGGCCAAACGCGCAGCCAGGCGATGCAAACACGAGATAGCTCTCCGCGAGCTTGTCATGTCGAGTGGAGACGCGGTGACAATGCTTGATGCGATTGAAGAACCGCACGACCAGGTTGCGTGTACGGTACAGGACACGGTTGTAGCGGCGCTTTGTGTTGCGATTTGAACGCGGGGGGATCACGACCTTTGCGCGGGTAGCCCGAATCCGTTGCGAAATGGTCAGCATCGTAGCCGTTGTCTGCGATAACCGCTCCCGTGCGCAGATGCTCGACCAGTTGCACGGAACACGTGATGTCGACGGCCTGTCCTTCAGTGACGATCAGTCGCAACGGGCGACCCTTCGAATCCTCCGCCAGATGTAGTTTGGTGCTCAATCCGCCTCGGGAACGTCCGAGCGCTTGCGGCCCGCTTTTTTTAACGCCACGGACTGCCGGTTCGGGCAATCCATAGCACCGCTTCGAGGAACCAGCGATTGTTGAATGCCGTTGGGCCAGGGTCGCGTTCCTTGCCCGGCAGGATAGCTTGGACTTTGTTCCATACTTCGTCGCTCAGTAACGTTCGTACCATCCTGTGTCGCAGCGCAAAAGACAGGATGCAAACACATTTTTTCAAATGTAAACAGACCCTAGCGCGCCGCAGTCGGCGGTGGCTTCGACGGTTCACTAGCGTTCTGTGAGCGGCGGTCCATGCACGGTTCTCCCGGCGGGGGTGAGGGCTCGCCCCGTTGTATTCGTTGAAACTGGCGTTTTACTTTGCAACTCGGCAGTCAACTGATTCCTGCAAACTATTGCATCCACCGGTTGAATCCGCCACCCTGAGGAGCCATTGCGTCCGCAAAACAGGAACGTCCGCTCACGTCGTGACCGGCCATTCGGTAGCGCCGGACGACTGTCTCCTCGCGGCCGGGTCGTGCCTATTGACCGGACGATTGCCGTTCTTTCGTGTCACCAAGTCCCGCCAGGAACCGCTCAGCCAAATCGGATGTGTCCAGTCGCTCGATCCACCACTCCAATGCTCGCCCCACCTTGTCTTCGCGCCAGGCCAGGTAGCAATTTGTCAGTTCACGCACGCCGACAATGTGTCGGGCGACGAGTCTCCCCTCATGGATCGGCCCTTCCGCTACGCGCTCGGGCAGCATTCCGACAGCGATACCTTCGCACAACGCTTCAACCTTCGCGCCCAGTGTCGGCACGACAATCACCATCTGTCCATCGTGTTTGGCCACCGATTGAGGTGGCAGCTTGCGCGAAGTGTCGCTTATGACAACACCTCGGTATCTTGCGATCGTCTCGCTTCGCAACGGCTCGAGGATGCCTGCTAGTGGATGGTCCGGTGCAACGACGAACACGTGTCGGAGCGTGCCGATTGGTCGAGCTGCGATGTTGGCGGCATGCGGCGGCTCACCAAATGCACCCACGGCCAGATCGGCCCGTCGGGTAATCAGCGCATCCCAGACTCCCCCAAGCACCTCGGTGGAAAGGCGTAGTTGGGTAACCATCTCGAGATCGTAGAAGGCACGTACATACGGCCACAAAGATGCGGAAGGCAAGATTGCGTCGAGGCATATCCGCAGCTCCGATTCCCAGCCGTCTTGTATTCCCTTTGTTCTGATTTCCAGATGTCGAGCAGCGTGTAAAAGTTGCCGCCCTTCATCGACAAGGAAGCGACCGGCTTGCGTGAGTTTTGCTCGTCTGCCGCTGCGATCGAAAAGCTCGACGTTCATATCGCCTTCCAGCTTCTGCACGAGGTACGTGAGTGACGAAGGAACTCGATGCAACGACGTTGCTGCTTCAGCGAATGTGCCAGTGCGGTCAATCGCGTCCAAGACCGCAAGAACTTCAAACGAAAGCTTTATCGCCACAGACGTTGCGTCCTCAGTTGTTGCTACCCGTTGATCGCCGTCAGCGCGAACATCGAGCAATTTTCAGCAGCGCTTGCGCTCGCTTGGCTCACGCAAGTACTATGAATGGAAGGAGCCGATGCTTTCGCACTAGTCCGCAGCAGGGAAGTCGAGCGTAGTGTCGTTGATACGGTTAAACAGATTGGTGAATGCAATGCTGGCTATGGCCATCGCGACATCGACGATTTGTGCATCGGTGACACCGGCCTGTTTGACCTCGGTTATCACATCGGTTTGAACTGTGCCGCTCGTTGTGATTAGATGCAGCACAAACTTGGCCAACGCATCATCGTGCGCGTCGCCCGACGGCCGGGCCTGACGCAACGCCAGAATGGCCTCACGGTCAAGGCCCATTTTTTTGCTCAACAGCGTGTGTGCGGCGACGCAATAGCCGCAGCCGGTTGTCTGTCTGACGACCAGTTTAACGACTTCGATGTCTCGTGCGCTCAAGTTGCTCTTTTTGAGCGATGCCTCAAGATTGAGTACTGCCTCCAGCGCGACCGGGCTATTAGCACCGATTCCAATGTATGAATTCGGGACCTTGCCGACAGCCGCTTTGACACCTTTAAACAATTCGGCCGTGTGGCCGGTGGCTTCAGACACTGAGATAGTATGGAAGCGAGGCATGTTGTATTCCTTTGGGGCGGTGAAAAATAGGCAAATAGCGGGCGGATGGCGCGTGAAGCTTAGTGAACCTGATCAGTCATCCGCTGTGAGCGTGCGCTTTGATCAAGCAATAGGGGACGAGCGAGCAGAAATGCGCCGACAAGCGCCGCACTACCCAGTGTGACAGCGAGCACGAAACGCCAATCAGGGTGCAGCATGATCTGTGGCAAAAGACCCACCGTCAGGGCGGGTGGAAAGTGGAGTCGCAGTGCACGTAACGTCACGATTCCGACCAGCAACGAAACGACGACGGACAACGGGCCGGCGCCGAACCACAAAAGCGCGGCGAGCCCCGCAGCGGCGGTGATCGTGCAGACAAGGGGCAAAGTGAGGGGCCGCTTCGCCCATGGACGGATGTTAGCGTTGGTGAAGATCTCGAATGCGGTCATAACAAGTGGGGGAAACAGGATCAGCCGTAGACCGGTGACGCGGGCTAATCCGTACGCCACGAGAACAAACCCGAAGAAAATGAAAATGGGTAGCCACATCCTGAGCCGGGGCGCACGCTCAATTTCATCGGCTTGGGCCACGGTATCGAGCGCGGGCGCCTGACCAACATCGCCCGAAGCCAATATACGGCCATAGATCGTGGAGACGAGGGCCAGAATCGCCATCACGGCAGCGATGGAGATTGGATACCACCAGCTCGTGATACCGAACACGAGGGGCAGAAAGGCTGCGGAAATGGCTGGCATGATGGGCGAACGCATCAAACCGATGATCAGTATCGCGCCGGCAATGGTCATCGCCACCGACCATAGGCTGTACACCATCGCTTGCGTGAGCGCGGTGCCCAGTGCCGCGGTCACAGAGGGCGTGATCGCCAGCATGACCGGCGAGCGTGCCCACTCTCCCGCGGGGCGCGTGAATACGTCATAGCTCAACGCGGCCAGTTCGGGAAAAAGAACGTAGAACGCGCCAGTCAAAAGCGCCGCCTTCGCGACAGCAGCGAGAAGGACAACCGAAAGCACTGGCCCAAGGATCAATGCGTCGGTGAACGTGCCACGTCGGTCGCGGCGCATGGAAATGCTCATCAGAAATAAACCCTACCGGCTTGCATAGTCCGATGATAGGGATTTCGGATTTGTGCGAATATTCCCCGTATCTGCAACCCTACCTTGCGTTAATGCACCGATGTTCGATTGGGAAAACATTCGATATTTCTTGGCTATTGCTCGCATCGGGACGCTGTCGGGCGCCGCCCGAAGCCTCAAGGTTGATCACGCGACGGTGAGTCGGCGTTTGAGCGCACTGGAGAGCGAAATCAAGACCTGCTTGATCGAGCGCCAGCCCAGGACTTGCAGGCTCACGCCGATCGGCCAGCGCGTGTTCGAATTGGCGCAGGAAATGGAAGAAGGCGCGTACGCTGTCGAACGACTCCTGGACGCCAGCCGTTCGCCGCTGAGCGGCAAGGTCACGCTCAGCGCACCGCCCGTCCTCGTGGCGAATTTTCTGGTTAAGCATCTAGCAGACTTTCGTCGTGCAAATCCAGGCGTACAACTGTCCGTTTCGTGCGAAGCACGTCAGGTCTCCCTAAGCCGAAGGGAGGCAGATGTTGTCCTGAGACTGACTCGGCCGGAGGAACTCACGAGCGTCGCGCGGAAGCTGGGGCGCGTGTCGTTTGGTCTGTACGCGAGCAAGGACTATCCTCATCTGCACGATCCGTCCGCCTGGGAGTTCATCGCCTATGACGCTGGCTTCGTCGGCGTGCCACAGCAGAAGTGGTTGACGAGCGTTGCAGGGAAAAGGCCTATTGCCTGCGAAATCAGCGATATCAATGGCCATCTGGTAGCGGCGCGGGCAGGCGCGGGCGTGGCGGGTCTCCCAGATTTCCTGGCGGATACCGATGCGAAGCTGCAGCGCCTCACGTACGGTGGCGAAGCGTTTTCGCGAGATATCTGGATGGCTGTTCATCGAGACTTGCGCCGTTCGCCGCAAATACGGGCAGTCATGGACTTCCTGGTGAAAATCGTAGCCGAAAATCCCGCCTTGGCGGACCATCGACCCTAAGCGGACGCTCGTTGCATTGACGCGAACGTCCCTTGTTGGCCGAGCCCGGTCCCCTGCGATGAAGCGATCAGGCTCTCCACGCTCTCGTTGTCGTACTTTGTGAAGGGCGTATGCGCCCAGCCGGCGATTGCTGTTGCCATGTAGACTCTTCCGGTATTCAGATCTGCTTGCGCAATTCGCGCTTCAGCACCTTGCCCGTGCTGTTCTTGGGCAACTCGTCGATGAAGAGGAAGCGCTTGGGTCGCTTGAAGCGCGCGATGTTGGCCAGGCAATGCGCGTCCAGTTCCTCCTGCGTCACCGACGCGCCGCCGCTGAGCGCGATGAAGGCGACGACGATCTCGCCCCACTCCGGGTCCGGCGCGCCGACCACACATACTTCGGCCACGCCGGGATGACGCAGCAGCACTTCCTCGACTTCGCGCGGATAGATATTGCTGCCACCGCTGATCACCACATCCTTCGAGCGGTCACGCAGCGTCAGGCAGCCGCGCTCGTCGAAGGAGCCCATGTCGCCGGTATGCAGCCATCCTCCGCGCAAGGTGTCCGCCGTCGCCGCCGGATTGTTCCAGTAGCCCGCCATCACTACGTCGCCGCGGCAGACGATCTCGCCAATTTCGCCGGCGGGCAGATCCCTGTCCTGGCTATCGACGACCCTGACCTCGACGCCGGTGCGCGGCCAACCAACCGAACCGAGCACGTTCTCGCCGGCGTCCACGTGGTCGCTACAGCGCATGCCGGTGATCGTCATCGGCGCTTCGCCCTGGCCGTAGATTTGTGCAAGTACGTGGCCGAAGGTGTTGATGGATTTTGTCAGCTCATCGACGTACATCGGTCCGCCGCCATAGACGATGCAGCGCAGGTGGCGGGGACGCAGCCCGCTGCGCTCGACCTCCTGCCGCAGGCGTTGCACCATCGTAGGCGGGAGAAAAGCGCCGCATGATGCATGCACGTTGCACAGCGCGAGGAATTCGTCCGGCTCGAACGCACCCGAAGCGGGAATCACGTGCCGCGCGCCACGCGCGATGTAGGCCGGTATGTACATGCCCGAGCCGTGCGACATCGGCGCGGCATGAATTTGCGATGCGTGCTCGTCGATCTGCTCGATGTCGGCCAGGTGCGCCACCGCCATCGCCAGCAGGTTACGGTGCGACAGCATGGCTCCCTTCGGTCGACCGGTCGTGCCGCTGGTGTAGAACAGCCATGCGAGCTGCTCCGGCCGCACCTCGACCGGCATGGCAGGGGCGGCATCCAGGCATTGCTGGTAAGCCGTCTCGCCGATGGCCACTACCGGACGCTGTGCGCGCAACTGCCCTGCCAGCGGCAGCGCATGTTTCGGCGAGGCGAACACCACGGCGGCTTGCGCATCCTCGGCGATCTGCGCCACTTCCTTCGCATGCAGATTGGCGTTCAATGGCACGGCCGCCATGCCGGCCCCCCAAACGCCGAACATCAGCTCGACATATTCCGGCCGGTTTTCGCTGACGATGGCGATGCGGCTGCCGGGTTCGTACATGCTGCCCAGTGCATTCGCCAGCGCGAGTGCGCGCCGGTGCAGTTCCGCATAGGTGGCAAAGAGTTCCGTGCCGTGGAAAACCGCCTCGCGGTCGGCAAAGCGCTGCGCGGAACCGTCGAGCAGGTGGAACAGGTTCACTTGCAATCTCCAGGGAAAATCAATGCACGCCGATACGGCGCGCCGACAGCCAGTCGAAAATCAGGGAGGTCGCCTCGGCCAGCAACGCGCGTTGCCCGGCGTAGTAGTGGGTCGCTCCCTTGACAACGTGGAAGGTGTTGTCGGTTGATAGCGCGGCATCATGCAGCATCTTCGAATGCGGCTGCGGCACGGCGTCGTCGGCGCTGTTTTCAATCACCAGTAGCAATCCGCCACCGCTCCAGCCGGCCAGCACGACTTTTTCCGAGCCGAGTAGCGCCTTCCATACGATATGACGCGGCGGCCTGGTGTTCAAGGAAGATGCTGGAAAGAAGGTCCGCGCCAGCCTTGGCATTGAAGTGACGTCTCGCCTCACTGGCGGCGCGATGTCGCTGCCTTGGCGCTTGCGGCCGAAGTCCTTCCAGAAGAGCATGAATCCGTGTTGACCGTCGTCCGCAGGGGCAACACTAAAATTGAAGGGAAGCGGTTCCGTCCTAAGAGAACCTTTGCACAATCGGCGAAACCTGACCCTCAGGGTCGGCACAGTGGCATCAGGATTTGTTCGAACCGGACCCGCTCCCTGCGACTTGCAAGGACACCAGTCGTGCCAGCACGATAGCGGGATAGAGTTGACCGATCAATGCTTCGAGATTCGAAAGCGACCTCGCCACGTGCGCGACGGGCGTGATATCGCCATACCCTACGGTTGTCAACGTGACAAAACTAAAGTACACCAACGTCGAGCGAGCTACGGAACCGTCATGCGCCGAAATGCCTACAAAAGAACCGGGAACTACGATGCTGATGAGCTGATACGCGTCAGCCCAAACGAGCCCGACCAACATGTAAAGCGCGACTGCTCCCCCGATCCGGTCGCGTGTCACCGTACCGGCTCCGAACACCTGCGTCCCCATGAGCGCGCCAAGCAGCGTAAGTGAAAGGATTCCAACTGCGTCACGGATCGGCAGCCCGGAACCATTTGGCGATAACCATCCTATCCAGCGCACGACGATCGCGACGAACATGACCAACGCGATCCACGCGAGTCCTTTCGAGCGGCCTGGGGCCGCCGCCACTCCGCACACGAGAATCGACGACAGAAGCACGTCTTGTGCGATTCTGTCGATCACACTGTTCGACGTAACAACGACCGGCAGAACGAACACCGTGATGATGAGCAGCACCAGCAGAATGACCATGCCGCCGTTGCGCAGCCGTGCGGCGCGCTCTCGCCAACGTTGTATGTATGTCATGATCCATCCCGCTTAACGTGCATCCGCGTCTGTCGCAAGGCCCGGGTGCGATGGGCAACTGCTCGCTTCGGCCGAGTCGCCGGTCACGCCTATCGCGTCAAAGGGCAGTTTATCCCCTCGTCAGCGGACATTCGCGAACGGATCGCGACAGACCGTGTATGGCCGGCACCTGCCTGACGCGAAAGACCGTGACCGACCCATTGCCGATCTGGAGCATCACGCCAGGGTGATAGGACGGGCGGCCCGTGATCGCCGGCATGGTACCGTTGAAACCAAGGTCTGCAACGTCCAACTCGTCGACGAAGGCGTCTATGACTCTGACCGGGTTGTCCTGTCCGATGTAGTCATCGACGCATTCGGGGAGTAGTGCGACCTGCTTGCGGTCATCGCATTCAACGAATCACTAGCGCACGGGGAGAGGCGTGCTGCGCTGCCTGTTGCTGCTCGCCGTCATCGAGATGAGGCGAGTTGGAACCGGTATCGCTAGCGGGCATGTTCGGAGTCTTCGGAATGTCGCGGGGCATCCGGCATCGGCGTGGAGAACGCCGCCTCGGGAACGGCCGTTGCTCTCACTTTCGTCAAGGCGTCAGTCAGGCGCCCGCAGTGCCGCCGATAAGGGTGATGGAATGAGACTTCGCGTGGGTTACGAATTGGTGTACGAGTGTCCGCAACCGACGCCGATGCTTCTGATGCTTAACACGCACTATTCCCGCGCACAGGACATGCTCGTTCCGGATCACATAAACACCGTACCGTCGGTTCCGCTGCGGCAGTATCAGGACACGTTCGGCAACCTTTGCACGCGTCTGACTGCGCCGCCAGGCGTCCTGACGCTGTCGGCACGCGGCCTATTCGAGGTGCCGCCGAATCACGAACTATCCGGCTCCAGCGACTATCAACATGCGATAGAAGAACTCCCCGACGAATGCATGATGTTCCTGCTCGGCAGCCGCTACTGTGAAACCGATCTGCTCTCCGAGAGTGCGTGGCAACTCTTCGGCCAGACGCCGCTCGGACGTAGTCGCGTGCAGGCGATTTGCGACTTCGTGCACAACCATGTCCGCTTCGACTACAACTGCGCCCGCCCGACGAAAACGGCGTGGCAGACGTGGCAGGACGGTGCGGGCGTCTGCCGCGACTACGCGCACCTTGCCGTCGCGATGTGCCGCGCGATGAACATTCCGGCGCGCTACTGCACGGGTTATATCAGCGATGTGGGACTTCCACCTCCCTACGCACCGATGGATTTCTGCGCATGGTTCGAGGCGTATTTAGGCAACGGCTGGGAGACTTTCGATCCGCGTAACAACGCGCCGCGCACGGGACGGATTCTGATGGCGCGCGGCCGCGATGCTGCCGATGTCGCGATCAGCAATACATTTGGCCCGTCGCTGCTCAGCAAATTCACGGTCGTCTGCGAGCCGGACAATGGACCCTCGAGCGACCTGCGGCGAGCGAGCCTCCGGACATAAATCGCCATGTCATGACGACGACACGGTCATGCAACTTTTTCTCCGTGATGCCCGGCTCGGTTGCAAGCCATTGCTGTGTTCTGGGCGCGTATGATCAAACGGATCTTCGCGGCCGTCTACCACGCGCTGAATTGGGGCGCAAACCATCACGAGAAAATTCGGTTTGGCTGGAGTTGCCCTTTGATCTGCTCGCTGTGTGCGACGGAGGGGCACGCGCGTCTCCGCTGCGGGCCGCCCGAACACGTCTTCCGGCACCGACATTGCTGTAGCAGCTCACAACCTTGCAATTGACCGCCAGTTTCATACGCTAGAAGTACGCCTTACGGTGTTCGACCTCCTGGGCTTCCACGCGCCACGGTTCAAAAGGAGAATAGTGATGGCAAACGCGACAAAGTGGATCACGGTGCTAGGCCACAGCATCGCCGGTTCAAGTTGGAAAGCACCATGTCGCGTCTCTTGTCGGCGCTTCCTTCGCGCTTGGCTCGGCGTGCTCTGCGCCCTTCTGCTGGCAGGCAACCTCGCGCAGGCTGCTACTGTCCATGGAGGCGATATCCTGGTTGTCGACGCTCGTGCGAGCAAGCTGTTTCTTGTGAATCCCAATACCGGCGCCCGCACTATCATCAGTGACTTTCTGGATCCGACACAAGGGCCTGTGGACAGATCGTTTCTCGCGGGTGTCGCCATAGGACGCCGGCAGATTTTCGTCGCCGCTGCTACTACCGGCATTTACGCGGTCGATCCGCGCACCGGTAATCGGACCCTCGTGAGCGACTTCACCACCGGGCCATTTCGTGGAGACGTCTTTGGCTCGACAGTGGATGCGTCCGGACGTCTCATGACAAATTGGGCGCAACCGCAATTCGGTGGCGCTCCGAGGTCAATTGTTCGCATAGATACACTGACTGGCACCCGCGTTGTGGTCAGCGATCTCGCGAACCCGGCTCAGGGCGACGTGTTCAATTGTTGCGTCGCGTACTTTACCGACCTCGCGCTGGAGAAAACCGGGGCGGTGGTCGCAAGCGTCACGTGGTTCGTCCCCGTCGGCCCCAGCCGGGACGTAGGAGACATGTACCGGGTCGATCCGGTTACGGGTCAACGATCGCTGCTCAGCGATTTCAACAGCCCGGCACAGGGTGCCACCGACCTGGTACCTTCAACCGGCATTGCCGTCGAGACCTCCGGGCAGATCCTGGTCAATTCGCATGGGTCGTCAATTGCGCCCGTCCCCAGAAATCTGCTTCTGCGAATTGATCCCAATACCGGGAACCGTGCTGTCCTCAGCGATTTCGACAATGCTGCGCAAGGACCGCTTGGGTGGCGCCTTTCCGGCATCGCCCTGGAGCAGCCGAGGGCGGGAGGAATAATCGTTGGCGCGGGTAACCCGGCGAATAGGGTCACCGACCCAACCCTGCTCTTCCGGGTTGACCCGCAGACCGGGCGACGGACTTTGCTTAGTAATTCAAGGAATCTGAAGCAAGGACCGCCGTTCGTGTGGATCTCTGAGATTGCGGTTGTGCCGGAAAACGCCAACGACGCGGGGTTTGTCGCCGCACCCCGAACAAATCCGTTCGCGAGTCCATTCGGACCGCTCGAATGAATTGCAGCGCAGACACTTCCGCAAGCCCTTTTCTGCCGCGCTGACCGCGCGGCTCCCGTCGGCCTTTGGGTAACCGCAGTAGGTGGTCGTCTTCGAGCGCCGGCGGCGCGGCACCGCCGCGCCCGAGACTGATCGCAAACGACTGGAGCACGAAGCTGGACGACAAGGTAGCGAGTCGAAGAGACTTTCAGGGAGCGACGACGGCTCGGGTGCGCGCCTCGCGTGAGCATTCGCCGCGCGCTTTCCTGACCTGGCTGCTAATAGCGAGGCGGGAACAATGCTTGCGTGTCGCAAGGCAAGTCAAAAGGAGCCTGACATGGCCGAACAGCACAAACCCAGCGAGAAGGTTCAGACGTCTGGGATCTATAAGGGTGAATGAAGGCGACGGTGGCTCCGGCTCAGAAGTGACGTGTGTCGAAGGCGAGCATTTTCCCTCAACGCGCAGCGGCAAGGGTGTGCGCTAGTTGGTTCACGGCGCGACGCACTCGCACAAGCGCGGCGAGCTTGACAGCGGCAACAAGTAGGTATTAGCCGGCAGCAAGACGGCATCGTCACTCGAAGGACGAAACGACTCGACCACGAGACGCCGGGCGCGGCGGCATGCCACTGGGCGGGCTGCCACCATCGTAGGGAAGGACACGTACTATGAGAAGGGCGCCTGGAATACGGTCAATACTTTCAGCTCTGGTGCTTTTGCTCGCCGGTTGTGCCGTCGGCGGCAGGCCGTATGCCGGGCCGCACCTCAGTCCAACAGAGTGCCGCGACCTAGCCGCGCTCAGGACCAACGCGCCTCCTACGATGGCGCAACACCATAGCGAACTGGCTGCCTTGAGGAAAGCGGGCTACAACCCGTCACCGTGGTATGACGATCCATACTACCCGGATGACCTACAAGCGGCACAGCGCCTGGTCGACTACTGGTTCCAAACGGAGTGCCAGCAGCCTCAACCCGGTTGAGAAAGTCAAGGTGAATGCCAACCCCTGCAGGCTTAGCGGCGCGCACTACCTGCACGTCGCATCGCGGTCGTGATCCCTTGGCGCGTGCGGTGGAAATCATCCAAGGGTTCCGCACTCAACGAGTCCATCCGATGCGGCACAGTTTTGATTGGGCCAGTTGCGCTGGCTGCAAGGCTTTAGGACTGAAGCCTGCCAATCCAAACGTATAAGCGCACGATACATACGGAACACTGCAGCGACCGTTCGTAGAATGGTTTCTTTTGGGCCGTCCGTCTATCTTGATTCCATGGTAGCGCGCGGCTCGATTCCGGGCCAAGCAACCACCGTGTCTCCTCGCTCGTGCGTCACCTGTCGCGAGCTTCGCCCGCCCAGCCTCGGCTGTCGCGGGCTCTTTGTTTACCCGCCCCAGCGGCAGGTGCGGAAGCAGCCGCAGCCGGCAGAGCGATGCCGATGCTGCAAAAGGGTACAGGGGGCGTGCCGTGCAACCTGTCGCACATGATGAACTTGCACGGGGCCAACGCATCGATTCAGAACTGAAAAAGCTCTCTCGTAACAGGGAAGCTTGCTTGAGGTTAATTAAATTGAACATTCTGCAAATCAATTCCAGCGCCCGTAGCACTGGATCGGAATCAACCCGCCTCGCTGACATTGTTGTATCTCGGCTGCAAATGGCGATCACACAGCGCGACAGTCATCCGCCGCGACCTTGCCAGCGCACCGCTCCAACATATCGATGAGTTTGCCCTTACCGCGTTGTTCACCGCGCCGGAGGAACGTAATGCCGAACAAGCTGCTCGCGTAGCCATCGACGATGCATTGATTGCAGAAGTACAAAGCGCTGACGTGTTAGTGATCGGCGCACCAATGTATAACTTCGGCGTGACCGTTTAACTCAAAAGCTGGCTCGACGCGATTGCCCGCGCACGGGTTACATTCCGGTATACGGAAAGCGGTCCGGAAGGTCTGCTCAAAAACAAGAAAGTCATCGTGGCCCTCGCACGCGGTGGGATTCACAAGGACGGTCCATCAGACAGCCAGGTGCCATTTCTTAGAACCATGCTCGCGTTCCTCGGTATGACGGATGTGCAATTCGTCTACGCTGAAGGCATCGCTTACGGTCCGGAAGCTGTTTCGAAGGCTCAGGCCGATGCGGAATCGCAAATCGATGCGATTCTGTCGCCTGATAACTGGAATCGATGAGGGGGCCGCACTAGTCAGGTCGGGCCGCCAGTCATTTCGTTGGCAAAGCATCCAGCGCAGCCTAATATCCCGGGCGAGAGCAGCCGCTGGCTAAACTACGGTTTCCGAGCAGTGGTGTGAACTGACGCTGAATGACCTAAGCCGCACTAACGCGGCGAGCCGGAAGATCCTCTAGCCATGAAAGGAAAGGTGAGAAGTTAATGCCGGGCCTTGAGCGAGTGCGACCGGTGGCTGCGTATCTAGGCAAAGATTTCTGCTGTTAGTTGGCCCTCTTCTTTTCGGGACATCTCGACGGGTCCTGGTGTCGGGAAAGCAGCCGGTCGGTCCCCGCCCGTATGCGTCGAATAGAGGAGGCCTGGTAGCACCGGCAACGCGACGAGGACCATGGCAATGGGGAGATCGACCCTTGACATCACCGCCCAAATAAAGAAGCAATCGGTGATTGTCGTCGCCGAAATTACTAGTAAGCGGTCATTGCAGATCGAGCCGCATTCTATTCGGGGCACGCGGAAAGAAAGGGGTATAACCCGGCTCGGTGCCTCTCCGCTGCGAGGCGATTCAGATGAGCACGATAACTCTCAGCGCCTCGGCCTGGGGTGCAGGGGATCGAGTGTTCGAATCACTTTGCCCCCACCATTGATCAAGTAGTCATAGGATAACTATCGCGAATCTAACTTTATCTAGCGTTCCCTAACGGCGTTTGCATTCGCGTCTTCGAAATGCATGGGGTCAAGGAATGGAACTCGGGAACACCACCGGCCTTGGGCGTTTTTGTTCATCGTAGGACATCAACCTGTCGTGAAATTCAGCGTGATTTGTCTGGCGCAGGTCGGGTCGACCGGCTTCGTCGGGTTGTCGAGGAAGGCGGCCATGATCGAGGGCGCGCACGTGGACTTGCCGAGGACCGAGTGGCCCGTGAAGGGGAATGGCACGACTTGGCCGTTCTTGAGGTCCGGGGTGATCACGTCGACCCACTCGGGCGCTGTCGCGGCATCGAAGGTGCCTTCGAGGATCAGCACTGGCACGTCGCTCACGATTCGGGCGCTCACCGCCGGGTCCGCCTTTCCGACGTTCCAGATCGGGCACTCGGTGAAGAGTCGTCCCTGTTTGGGCTGCACCTTTAGCACTCGGTCCGGGAACCCGGGGAGCGCCGCCTTCGCCTTCGCCAACGTGGCAGCCTCGGTGGTGAGATTGGCGCTCTCCGCGCAGAACACGTCGAGGGCCAGACCGACGCCGCCCAGTCCCACGAAATCATGCGGGCCTCGTAAGGCGAGATATGTGGCCGCGACCGCGCGGGGGTCGCCTCGCGCCATGTCGGCCATCATCTTGGGGATACCGGAGGCATCGCCGCGCTCGCTCGCCATGATGATCGTATAGGCGAAAGAGAACCCGTCGACGTTGACCCTCACCAATGCGCCGGACTCGTCCTTCACCTGGGTGACCGCCGGTGTCTGGTCGAGGCGGTTCACCGTGGCCGTGAAGTCCGATTCCAGGTTCGGGAAAGCCTTGGCGCAGGTGGCCTGGGCCGCACACGCGGCGAAGATCGCCTTGAACGAGCTGGCCGGAGCCGACCACCACGTCTCGACGATGTTGACCGTGGGGGGCGACACCGAATCGAGGACCACGCTTCGGATGCCCTGTGGGTGATCTCGCAGGACGGTCAACGCCAGCCTCGATCCGTAGGAGACCCCGTAGACGTTCCAGCTGTCGATGCCCAATGCCACCCGGAGGTCGGCGATGTCGGAGGCGTTCTCCGTGCTGTTGTAGGCAGCGAGGTCGACGCCGGTGGCGGCCAACTGGTCGCGACACTCCTTGATCGCCGCGGCGTCTGCGGCGGTGCTAGATTCCGCCGCGAAGGGAAGGCTGACCGCGTCGAACAAAAACTGCTCCCAGCCGGGACATCGCAGGAGGGAATCGGCGCGGTGCGTGCCACGCTGGTCAACGAAGATGACTTCGCGGTCGGCGTTGAGTCCGTGCTCGACCATGAACGCCACCTCGAACGACCCGGCCCCGCCGGGGCCGCCCGAGAGGTAGACGACTGGATCGCGCTTGGGCGTCGCCGAGACAGCGGGTGCGCGCATCACGAAGATACGGATACGGCGCCCGTCGGGCTTGGCCCGATTCTCGAGCACGGTGAGGTAGCCACACTGAACACCTGACGGGAAGTCGAGTTCGGGAAAGCCTGCGATGTTCGGTTGGGGACACGGTATGGTCCGGAAGGACGCCGCACGAGTGGACTTGCTGTTCAACAAGCCGTTCCCCGAGCATGCGGCCATCAGGCATACCGCCACGAGGCACACCGCCGCGATTACCACGCAATGCTTCGCAGGTCTCATCACGCTCGGCTCTCCCATATGCAATTCGTTCTGTTGCGAACCGCGCTGCCAGATTGGGTATTAATGTCGAAGGCGCTGCACGGCAGAGAGGCGACATTCCAGCAGTGGACAACATTCACACTGTGGCGATAGTACACGTCATCGTGTTGGACGTGCTTGTGCTTATCCGCCTCGGTTCTCTGCTGACGAAAGGGTCATACGCAGACGGGGTTTACCGTCGCGTTTTGCTTCCAGGCGGTTCGTCGGTATCTACTTCGTCAAGAAACCAGGCGAAGGGGGGCGCCCGCGACCGAGGGCGAGTTTCGCGCAGCGACGACGGGCAGAACGCCGTGGCGAAAGCGAGGCGTTGCAACGTCCGCTTTGCTGTTTTTGCCGGAAGTCGGCTGTTGGTCGAACTCAGCCTGAAGCTGAGCTTCCTTGGCCGGCAAGTTTCATCACTGAGGTTCACAAAGAATTCTGGTTCAAGCCAATACGCATTGATGTTTCGAGTGCGCGCGCGAGCCGAGGAAATTCACGTGGTCCGTGCTGACAGATGCACCGGCATGGCACTCAGGACCATGGTGAAGGCATTCATCTCTCGAATCGTACTTGGGTTGACAGCCATTCGGATCGAGAAGTTGGCCATCAGCATCGACAGCGCCAGGCGCATTTCCACAGCGGCCAGGTGACGTCCCGGACACACACGTGGCCCGGCGCCGAATTGCCGGTACGCACGTGAGTCGTGCGTGGTGCGCGGGCGGCTCCCGTCATGCAGCCAGCGATCAGGGTCGAACTGCAAAGGATTAGAGAAATTGCGCGCGTCGAGTGTGGCGGCCCGATTCAAGAAAAACATTTTCGTACCAACCGGTAGCATGATGTCGTCGAGACACACGTCTTCCAATGGCTCAAACGAGTTGATCGCGACGACAGGACATAGCCTTCCAGTTTCCGTACAAACCGCTTCGGGCAGATCCAGTTGCTTCAACGACGTAAAGTCCGGGCAAACGGGAGCTGAGCCGAGCACACCGCGCGACGAGTCAAAGAGTCTCTGTTGCAAGGCCGAATCGGCAGCAACGTTTAGCAGCGTCCACGCTACCGAATTCGCTGTCGTGTCTTCGCCTGCAAGCAGTAGCGTGAGAACATTTGCAGCGACCTGGTCGTCGGTTACATCGGACTCCGGCGCGTCGCGCATAACCAGCATCGCTTCAAGGAGATGACTTGGCAACTCCGACGGGTCATCGCGCATTCGTTCACGTGCCCGGCTCATCATATTTCGCACGTATCCGTGGGCTTCGATCAGAGAGCGGTCGAGTTCGCAGTCCCGAGGGAGTTTCACATATCGCCAGTATGGAAAAGGCGCGTTGATACGATTCGTTAACATCGGAAATATAAGCGCGAGATGCTCTTGTATGACACCACGGTGTTTTTTTAGAGTTCTCGGATCTTCACCAAAAGCAAGAGCACTGGTGACATCCACCGTGTAGCGCTTGAGATCGTCAGTCATCTCGACTACATTTCCGTGCGCCGCTGCGCGTTGCCAACGTGGGTAAAGCCTCTCCGTAGTGGCCTTAAGACTGGGATAAAAGGCTTTGATATGTGGAATGGACAACGAATGCATAAGCAGTTTTCGTTGAGGCGCCCACGCTGCGCCCTCGGCAGAGAAGAGTCCGTTGCAGCCGAGCTCCTCCAGCACCGACTCTATCGATGCATGACGGCGATACCGGTGCGGACGTTCGCGCATTATGGTTTGGCCTCACGCTAGGGTCCGGGTGAGCGAACAACAAAAACCAAAGCGCCGTCACCGTCATGTGTGGCATTTATATCTTGGATCGTGGTCCAGAGGGGGCGCGATCTGGTGCCTTCAGAATGGCCGAGTTGCCCTTTATCGATCTGCACCGCGACGCCTTCGGGCTCGAGCCAATCTGCAAGGTCTTGCGGATTGCCCCGTCGGGCTACCGGCGTCATGCCGCACAACTTCACGATCCGTCGCCGCGATGTGGCCGCGCAAAACGCGACGAGTTTTTGCGGCCGCAGATCAAGCGCCTCTGGCAGGACAACATGCGGGTCTACGGCGCGGACAAAGTCTGGAAGCAGATGAAGCGGGAAGGTGTCGCAGTGGCACGTTGCACAGTTGAGCGGCTGATGAAGCTACAGGGTTTGCGCGGCGTGATTCGCGGTAAGCGAGTGCGTACTACCATCCCCGAAGTATCGGCCCCACGCCCGCTGGATCGTGTCAACCGTCAGTTCAGGGCAGACCGGCCAAACCAGCTGTGGGTTTCGGATTTCACGTACGGTACGCCCAGCCAGCGTAGCCCGCCCGTATGGGGGGTGAAGCTGCTTGAGCATGTCTGGAATGCAGTACCCGGAGAAGTTGACGTTGCGGTACCGGGGCATGCCCTCTCTCTGCTGCGAGAGGAAGTGAGCCGAAGCGGCTGTGACTTGCCGACACTGGCAAGGTGACGTAGTCCGTGGGAAACGGGGCTTGTGGCGAAGCGGGTACGCCAAGATGAGCCTCCAGACTGAGCATGGGACGGTTGAGGAAGACGAACCTGTTAAACCGCATCTGAGGATTGAAGTGTCACCCCTGAAGGTACTGCTGCATCACGGGCGAATGGGTCGCAGAGGATATAGCGGCTGGAGCGATCAGGGGCGTTGGCATAGGTCGGATCAAAGTTGCTTTGGCGCAGAGTCTGCGCCGGATTTCTCTCGCCACCGCCCAACCGTCCATAAATTCAGCAAATACTCCATACAAACTTCTCGGTTTAGTGGGTTACTGACGGGCTTCAGTACCGGTCTTTTCAGAACGGGGCGAAGAAAGCCCCGGGAAAACCCTATTAGGATCCCTACGTGTTGCCATGAAAAAAATAAACGGCAAGCAGTCCGAGTCAAATATGAGGCGCGTAGGTGTCAGTATTTTGATACACAATTTTGTTTCGCTTCGTTAATCCAAGGATATCGAGTTACCCTCCCGTTCGTAACAACAAAGCGAATCATTCTGCGCGGAGAAACGGATGAAACGAATTGCATTGTCGACCCTCTCGCTGGCATTGCTTGGCGCTGCAGGCGCAGCTCATGCACAAAGCAGCGTGACGCTCTATGGCTTGATCGACGAATCGATCCAGTACATTCACAACGCCAACACGGCCAACGACAACCTGTGGCAGCTGGCAGCCGGCAACCTGCAGGGTAGCCGCTGGGGCATGAAGGGTACGGAAGACCTTGGCGGTGGCCTGAAGGCGATCTTCCAGCTGGAAAGCGGCTTCGATCCGAATAACGGCAAAAGCCTCCAAAGCAGTCGCCTGTTCGGTCGTCAGGCGTATGTCGGTCTGGCGCACGACGCCTACGGTACGTTCACGATGGGTCGCCAATACGACCCGCTCGTCGATATGGTCCAGCCGCTGACGGCTGACAACTACTTCGGCAGCACGTTCGCGACGCCGGGCGACGTTGACAACAACGACAACAGCTCGCGTACGAACAACGCCATCAAGTACGTCTCGCCGGTGTGGAGCGGCTTCCAGTTCGAAGGCATGTACGCTCTCGGCGGCGTCGCTGGCGCAACGGGTTCAGGCCAATCGTGGGCAGGCGCAGCAACGTGGAGCGGCGGTCCGTTCAGCGTTGCTGCTGGTTACTTCCGCATGGAAAACGGCAACACGCTGGCAAGCCGCGGTTTCACTCCGGCAACGCCGGCTGGCGTCTGGGGTTCGGGCGCGACGTCGGACGGTACGTTTGACGGCTCGAACATCAACGGCGCGTACCAGTCTGCCAAGCAGATCGACATCACTTCGGCAGCTGGCCAATTTGTCACGGGTCCGTTCACGTTCAACGTGCGTTACAGCTTCGCGCAGTACAAGCCGGACGCATTCTCGGGCTTCGCGTCGCAGCAGAAGTACCAGGTTGCTGGCGCTTACGCAGGCTGGCAGGTCACGCCGGCAATGCTGCTCGGTCTGGGCTACACCTACACGCACGGCTCTGGCGATGCGTCGGCAAGCTACAACCAGGTTTCGCTGGGCGGCGACTACAGTCTGTCGAAGCGTACCGACCTGTACCTGATCGGTGCTTACCAGAAAGCAAGCGGCCATCAGCGTGATCAAAGCACGGGCGCCATCGTCGACGCAGGCGCATCGGTTGGCTCGTATGGCTTCGGAGCAGGTTCGTCCAGTCAGGAAATCGTCAGCCTGGGTATCCGTCACAAGTTCTAATAGAACGCATGACATACGGCTCGAAACGTCGGGCCGCACTCTTAAGCCAACCACGGGTGCAAGCCCAAAGGTTGGCTTTTTTGTTTTGTCATGTTCCTTGCACCCACACGAGGGCGCGTCTCCGTGAGCGATAACCGCTTACTCAAAGAACTCAAAGTGAGACCGGTATTGGCTCTCTAGTCTAGCCCTCTAATCGAAAAGTCGCGTTTATTTCGAGGTATCGTCAGTACCTCAGTTTTGTATGTCGTTTGCGGACATGCCGTTGCCAGCCGACGCCGCAGCAAGAGGCGCGAACGCGGCCTCATCACTAGCAAGACGTTGGGGCAACACTTCCTGCAGATACTCGACCCATGTCCTTATTTTTTTATCGAGAGGCAGGGGAGATGAGTAAACCACGTGGACATTACGCGTGTTCACCCTGTACTCAGGCAGGACGCGCACCACTGACTCAGCACGCAGTTCTTGCATTCCAACCCGAAGGGGCAATGGGCCTACGCCCAGACCAGCCAGAATGGAATCTTTGAGTACGTCGCATAGGTCGCTCAGAAGAACTGTGTGGCCGACCGAACATGCCTCATGACCCAATGGCCCCTCAAATTGCCATTCCCCAGATGACACATCGCCAGCGAGATCAATGCACCGATGTTGCTTAAGGTCATAAGGTGTCTTTGGTACTCCGTAACGTGCCAGGTAGACAGGTGAAGCACAGAGGATCGAAGACATCGCACCAAGACACTCAGAGCTTATGCCGGGTACGGGCGGTTCTGATGAGCAAAGAAGTACGACGTCGTGATGGCCAAGCATCGCTTCCTGTATCTGCTGCACCAGTGTAACGCTCACCGAAACCTGCGGAAATCGCTCCAGGTAGCCTGATATCAGACCCGGTAGGTGGTGCCGGTCAAAGCTCGCGGAGACGCCGATCCGAAGTGTCCCAGAGGGCTCGGCGCTCACTCCCAACGCCTCAGCCTCCGCCTGTTCCAAATGTTTGAGAATCACTTCGCAGTGGGAAAGATACCGCTCCCCTGCCTCCGTCAATGCCACGTGCCGAGTCGTCCTATGCAACAGACGTATGTTCAAGTGCGTCTCAAGGTCTGCTATAGCGCGTGATACCTGAGATGTAACGAGGTTGAGTTCTTGTGCTGCCGTGGTAAAGCTGGCAACTGATGCTACGTGAGAAAAGGCACGGATGGCCTGTAACATATCCATGGATCGATTTCGCTCCGTTCGGGCGTTAAACAATCGGTCAATGCCTGGAAACTGACTAGTCATACCACGGGGCGATTTTTTGCCGACCGGGACTGCGATGAATACACCTCTGTGCCCGAGGGGTCCGCATCCTTGTGCGAGCGGCTTTCTTTGGGGAATGTCGCCATAGTGTACTTCAGCAGAAAGGGACGGAGGTTTGCGAAGCGACGGCGAGGTTGAAATGCACGCGGCCGACGAGATTCCAGGCCGGGTGGCGCAACTTGAGGAAATCCTGAAGCGAGACTTTTGTGGTCGCCAGTTCCTGGTTCAAGGCAGCATTGATCTCGCGCCACAGCGTGGCCAGCTCATCTGCCGTTAGATACTCCCCGCCCGTCAGCGGCGGCGCATCGGCAATAAGGCAGTCGTGTTTCATCCGTCAATAGTGGCGCAGCGTCCTCCGGCACCGCAAGCAGGTGACCACTGGGCGTCAGGTGTGGCGCGAGAATATCGGAAGCAGTCAAACACGCCCGTCTTCATTGCACTGTTGCAGCAAGCCGTGAAGCCGCCTGTTTTCACGGAAAGCTTCGGAATCATCCAGCAGGCCCACCGGCCCAGTGCGAACTGAGCGAAGCTCCGTTTTCGCGTGGTCCGTTCGAATTGTGGGGTTGACCAAGCGTCCGGGGTATGCCTGGCCGCTGCGTTGCGCATGTCCTATGAACGGTCTTTTCATCTGCTGTAGGACAACCTGATTGCTACGTATTCACTCACGGAAGTTCGCCCCCGGCTGACAACCTTTGGCCTTCACGGCGGGCCGTGCTTGACGTGTCCCGCCGCGTGTCACAAATGCAGTGCACACGCGGTGTCGCCCCACCCCGCGAATTCGCAGGTCGCGCTTGTGCATGCGCTTGCTCTAGAAGCGATGACGCAGGCCCGCCGTCACTTCGACCTGGTTGGTGGTCGATGAAGGCGCGCTCAGTCCATTGATGAACGCCACCCCGAGTGCGGTGTTCTGGCTCGTGCTGACTGACTGGTAGACACCCTGCAGATACACGTCCGTGCGTTTGGAGAGCTTGTAACCCGTCTGCAGGCCAACCTGGTTCCAGTGCGGAGCACCGCTTCCGGCGTTACCGCCCGCGCGTGAGTATGTATACGCTCCGGACACGTTCATCGCTGGCGTCAGGTTATAGCGGATATTGCCCTCGAAGTTCTGGATATGGGTGCTCAAGCCAGTCTGGAATATCTCAGTCAGGTTGGTCTGTGTGTATACGAAACCAACGACTGCCGGTCCAAACGCGTAGTTCACCCCCGCTCCCCACGTCTGCTGGCGCGCGGCAGTGAGCGCCTGGCCATCCGTCACGGCGCCGTTGGCATTGAAGTTGGCCGCCGCCTGCGAGCTCGCGCCGTTATTCAGGTGAAGGTACCCGGCACCGAAGTTCAAGGGGCCCCAACTGTACGACGCGCCCACGCTGTATGCACGGTTGTTTGCAAAAGCGCCTGCTGCGTTGGAAAAGCCGTACAGCCCACCGAATTGGAAACCCGCATAGTTCGCACTCTGGTACTTGACCGAGTTGTTGATCGAGAAGGAATTGTTGTTCAGGTTATCGTTGTTGAACGGGTGGGCGAAGTGCGTTCCGCCATACTCCGTGCCAGTCAGCGCCAACGGCCCCACATAATCGATCATGCTGTCGTACTGGCGACCTAATGTGACAGCACCAAAGTCGACGCTCGACAGGCCGACAAAGGCCTGACGCCCAAACTCCCGACCGCTTTGTGAAAAGGTCCCGTTGTTCACGTTAAAGCCGCTTTCCAACGTAAAGATTGCCTTCAGACCACCCCCTAGATCCTCCGCTCCGCGCAGGCCCCAGCGGCTGCCCTCCACCGAGCCGCTCGTCATCTGCACGTTGCTGCGGCCGCCTTGGCTTGTGAGTTGGCTGTTCGTGTAGGTGATGCCGGCATCGATCAGGCCGTACAGCGTGACGCTGCTTTGGGCCTGTGCGGCACTCGCAAGCACGCCTAGAAGGGCTGCCGCCATAAGGTTTCTTTTCATTGCATCACTCCAGAAAATTACGGTGAAATAGCTTCACAAAATGGAGAACGCAGATCTCGAAG
>NZ_JARESV010000219.1:0-382 GCF_046026985.1 Paraburkholderia sp. RL18-101-BIB-B | reverse complement strand
GTCGATCGGCGCGGGCAGGCCGAAGTTGAGAATCTGGCTGACGATGTCGGCGGGCAGGAAAGCGAACGTGACACCGGGGAAGTCTTTCGTCAGCGTGGTGCGCAGCGTCGCCACGTATTGCGCGGTCGGCTTGTGTTTCGGCGCGAGCGTGATCATCACGTCGGCATCTTCGGAGCCGATCGGGTCCGACGAGTCGTAGGTCAGATTGATGCCGCTCACCGGCACGCCGATGTTGTCCAGCATCGCCGCGAGTTCCTGCTTCGGGATCACATCGCGCACGCGGGCTTCGACCTGGTCGGTAATGCTCGCGGTGTCCTCGATCCGCGTGCCGGTCGGCGCGCGCAGATGCAGGCGGATTTCGCCGGTATCCACCGCCGGGAAA
>NZ_JARESV010000218.1:0-385 GCF_046026985.1 Paraburkholderia sp. RL18-101-BIB-B | reverse complement strand
GGCGAGCGCGCGCGCTGCCGTCGCGAATCGCGCGACGGCAGCCTGTGCAGGAAGAAATCAGGCGTTGCTTGTTTCATGAGATCACCCGTCGCGACTACATGGCGGTGCAAGCACCGAACAGCACCAAGGCGTCTTCACGGTTGACGAGCGTCACGCCGATCGTGCCGTCCACCCTGTCGAGCACGATCGTCCATGCGAAGCTGAATTCAGTTCCCTGGAGAACAATCTGACTCTCATCGGTTTGCATGAAGCGGATCGGTGCCACGCGCTGGGGACCGGTAATGGTCTTTTTCGCAAAGTCGATGCGCATGAATTGCGGTGCGCCCAAGTCCGACGGCAAGGCGCGCAAACAGGTTTCGCCTGGATCGCAGGCGTGCGCATCGAT
>NZ_JARESV010000217.1:0-386 GCF_046026985.1 Paraburkholderia sp. RL18-101-BIB-B | reverse complement strand
TCGATGTCTGGCGGCTCACCGCGCTCTTTTGAGATGAAGCGCTCGAACAACATACTACCGCGTGCCGGGTCGACCTCTGTGATGCCGAGGCAGTAACACACTGCGGAGTTGGCGGCAGAGCCGCGGCCCTGACACAGGATGTGCTGGCTGCGTGCGAAGCGAACAATGTCGTATACCGTGAGAAAGTACGGCTCATATTTCAACTCCGCTATCAGCTCCAGTTCGTGCTCAATCTGTTCCTGTACCTTGTGCGGAATACCCGAGGGGAAACGTCGCTGCGCGCCGATGTAGGTCTCCTGCCGCAGATACGCGGCAGGAGCGAAACCGGCGGGCACCAGTTCGTCCGGGTACTCATAGCGCAACTCGTCAAGCGAGAACGTGCAACG
>NZ_JARESV010000216.1:0-386 GCF_046026985.1 Paraburkholderia sp. RL18-101-BIB-B | reverse complement strand
GATATCGGCGACTGGACCGGCCGCGGCGGCGCGCCGATCCGCGGCATTCTCACGGACGCGCGGCTGCGTAACGGCGACACGGCGAGCGTGCTGGTGGCGCGCAACATGAGCGACCGCTGGCTCCTGCTGGACCGTTACCGCGACAAGCTCAACATGGCGGGCGTGGCGGGCGTGGCGCTGGCCATGCTGCTCGGCTACCTGCTGATTCGTGCGGCGCTGCGGCCGTTGCGCGATATCGCGGCGAGCGCGAGCCTCGTCACGGTGAATCGCCTCGATACGCGGATCGCGGTGGCGCGCGTGCCGAGAGAACTCGAGACGCTGGTGGCCTCGCTGAACGCGATGCTCGAGCGCGTCGAGCATGGTTTCCAGCGTCTGTCGCGTTTCAC
>NZ_JARESV010000215.1:0-392 GCF_046026985.1 Paraburkholderia sp. RL18-101-BIB-B | reverse complement strand
ACTACTTTTACTTCGAAAACGCTTTTATTTTTACTTCATCGGACGACAGTCCGGACATCCTTTTCAGCCTGGTTCTGCATCATCCCGACGAACGGGTTTTGCTTGATGACACCCCAGCGCACTGCGTAATTGCAGATCGTCTGCATGAGGGCCATGTCTTTGTTCGCGCCGATCGGCGCGCCGGCCTTCGCGCGCTGGTCGAGGTATTGATAACCGTAGAAGGTTTCGAGCTTCTTCGGATCCATGCGCCCGAAAATTCGTCAGGTGGTCGCATGCGCCTGCGCGTACTGCCAGCCCTTCTTTCGACTGGTCGCGAAAGTGCGTCGGTGCAACATCCGTTTTGAAGCGGTCGATCATGTCGGCGACAGAACCGAGAGGATCTGGCCTACCTG
>NZ_JARESV010000214.1:0-398 GCF_046026985.1 Paraburkholderia sp. RL18-101-BIB-B | reverse complement strand
GTGCCCCGCGTATTGCCCGTCGTGCTCAGCCCCGATGAAGTGCGGCGGCTCATCGAGGCCGCGGGCAACCTGAAGCACCAGACCGCGCTGTCGGTCGCGTATGGCGCGGGGCTACGCGCCAGCGAAGTGGTGGCGCTGAAGGTCACCGACGTCGACAGCGAACGCATGACATTGCGTATCGAGCAGGGCAAGGGTCGCCGTGACCGCTACGCAATGCTCTCGCCGGTGCTGCTCGAGCGTCTGCGTGTGTGGTGGCGCGTGGCCCGTGCGCAGGGCAGGATGCCCGAGGGTGGGTGGCTGTTTCCCGGGCTCGATCCACTCGATCAGCTGAGCACGCGGCAACTGAACCGCGCCATTCATGCCGCCGCCGAAGCCGCGCACATCGACAAGCGTGTGTC
>NZ_JARESV010000213.1:0-419 GCF_046026985.1 Paraburkholderia sp. RL18-101-BIB-B | reverse complement strand
GGATCGGCGGCGATCGTGCGCAGCGTGTCGGCGGCGATGTCGAGCAGCAGGCCGTAGATGATCCGTTTGTTGTACCAGGCGATCGCACTGATGGGCGCGGGAAGCGTGAAGACGACGTGGAAGTATTCGACGGGTAGCAGATCGGCCTGGCGCGCCTCCAGCCAGCGGTGTGCGGCGCTGGCCTGGCACTTCGGGCAATGCCGGTCCCGGCACGAGTCGAAGGACACCTCTGAGCTTGCGCAACCTGAACAGCGCAGCACATGTCCGCCCAGTGCCGCCGTGCGGCACCGTTCGATGGCCGACATGACCTTCAGCTGCCCCAGGCTCAGGTGTGCCGTGGCTCGCCACGCTGGCCCGTGGCTGCGGAAGATGTCCGCAACCTCCAGCATGAGGCGCTACAGCGCGGGCCTACCCGGGAG
>NZ_JARESV010000212.1:0-424 GCF_046026985.1 Paraburkholderia sp. RL18-101-BIB-B | reverse complement strand
CACCGCGTCGGCCGACGCGCTTGCGGCCAGCACGATCTCGCCGCCCTGCGGCGTATAGCGAATGGCGTTGGCGAGCAGATTGCTCACGGCGCGGCGGAACAGTTCGAGATCCGCCGTCACGCTGGCCGCGCCGTTCACGCGCACGCGCACATTCGCCTCTTCGGCAATGCCTTCGAAGTAGTCGGCGATATGGGTCAACTCCTGTCCCGCGTCGAACTCGCGCAGTTGTTTGACGAACTGCGGATGCTCGGCGCGCGCCAGGAACAGCACGCTCTCGATCATTCGCGAGAGCCGGTCGCACTCTTCCAGATTCGAGGCGAGGAGCGTTTCGTATTCATCGACGGAGCGCGGCCGGGCGAGCGCGACTTCAGCGGCGCCGCGCATGTTGCTGAGCAGCGTGCGCATGTCGTGCGCGAGGTCGGCC
>NZ_JARESV010000211.1:0-424 GCF_046026985.1 Paraburkholderia sp. RL18-101-BIB-B | reverse complement strand
TACCGCGTCGGCCGACGCGCTCGCGTCCAGCACGATCTCGCCGCCCGGCGGCGTATAGCGAATCGCGTTGGCGAGCAGATTGCTCACGGCGCGGCGAAACAGTTCGAGATCCGCCGTCACGCTGGCCGCGCCGTTCACGCGCACGTGCACATTCGCCTCTTCGGCAATGCCTTCGAAGTAGTCGGCGATATGGGTCAACTCCTGCCCCGCGTCGAACTCGCGCAGTTGTTTGACGAACTGCGGATGCTCGGCGCGCGCCAGAAACAGCACGCTCTCGATCATTCGCGAGAGCCGGTCGCACTCTTCCAGATTCGAGGCGAGTAGCGACTCGTATTCATCGACGGAGCGCGGCCGGGCGAGCGCGACTTCAGCGGCGCCGCGCATGTTGCTGAGCGGCGTGCGCATGTCGTGCGCGAGGTCGGCG
>NZ_JARESV010000210.1:0-425 GCF_046026985.1 Paraburkholderia sp. RL18-101-BIB-B | reverse complement strand
TATCTGACGCGCGGCTACTACGCCGCTGAAGTCACCACCACGATCACGCCGATCGACCGCAATCGCGTGTCGGTGCTGTTCTCGGTGGCCGAAGGTCCGAGCGCGAAGATCCGCCAGATCAACTTCATCGGCAACAAGGCGTTCAGCACGGGCACGCTGCGCGACGAAATGCAGTTGTCCACGCCGAACTGGTTCTCGTGGTACACGAAGAATGACCTGTACGCGAAAGACAAGCTTACCGGCGACCTCGAAAACGTCCGCTCGTATTACCTGAATCGCGGCTACCTCGAGTTCAACATCGACTCGACGCAGGTGTCTATCTCGCCGGACAAGAAGGACATGTATCTGACGGTCACGCTGCACGAAGGCGAGCCGTACACGATTTCGAATATCAAGCTGGCGGGCAATCTGCTCGACCGCGAGCC
>NZ_JARESV010000021.1:0-146708 GCF_046026985.1 Paraburkholderia sp. RL18-101-BIB-B | reverse complement strand
GTGGCCGGTTTGCGAAGATCGCGGCGCCCGGGTACGACCCAATCAACTGCCCTGTCGGTGCTTTCAAAGTCACTTTTCCAGGCCTTGTGGCCCGATCCAATTTGGCGACGGAAGATGGGCGGCGCGGGAGTCTTTTGCGCGCAACGTTCCAGAGCAGCGGCATTTGAGCGAAGAGCAGAGCTAGCCGTCCTCGTAGGCAAGTCTCAGTGCTGGCGACGCGCAGTGGTTGACTGGCATCTGTCTCCAAAGTGTCTCCAAGAAAATATGTGTGTTGGAGACACACTCGGAGACAGCCAAAGCCTTACCGAATAAGGGTTTCGGGAAAAAATTACACCTGTCTCCATGTCTCCACGGTTTTTTGCATGGGAGTTGATATCGCCGCGAAGAGCCGCGGACGCTTGACGAGACGCCACGTTCCAGTCGAGTAGTTTTTCAATATTTCGACTGAGAGGCCCGTGATATATCGGTGTCTGGCGCAAAACAAGGCGATGTGGCTCGATCGACCTCGCCAAAGCCTCATCTGACGAAATACTCTCAGAATTCGGGTACTTTTTCGGGTACTTTTGCAACAAAAATCCACGCAACCCCAGCAAATAAAGGGCAATAGGCGGACACCGCGTCCGCCAGAACATCAATGAATACGGGCCTTTCGGCCCGTTTTTCGTTTCTACCCGCCAAACAACCCGCCACCATGCGAATGTCCTTGGATGAGTACATTAGGACTTGTGGCGCACCAAATCCCGCAGATGATGTTCCCGGAACCAGCGGGATAGTCGCTCCTCGTTCTCCGAAACGACCCAGATCCCTGCGCCAAACACAACCACGATCGTCCCTATCAAAATCGCCAACATTGAGTCGCTCATGGCAGCCTCCATCAAAGTCATGGCCACGCTTAAATTTTAGGCGACAGCTTGCACCAATGCCCGCCTTGGGTGTCGCCTTGGGTGTATTCATCCGTGTGCACTTGCTAGGCAGATGCCAAGCACTTCTAGATGCATCCTTCCCGGATGCTCCAAGCATCCTCGTTGCATCGCATTGGGCTGCGTTGCCGTGCGTTACACGCCCTGCAAGACGGTCTCGAATTCGCGACAGTTCCGGTTTTGGTACCGCTGGCGTCCTATCGTGGGCCTAGTCCCGATTCGTGACGCCTTGGGGACCGGATATTGCTGTCCAGTTCATGAAGGGGGAAAAGATCATGATCAGACTATTCGGCATATTGGCCTTAGGTGCCGGTCTCGCGGGCTGTGTGGTGGCCGCGCCATACCAGGACGGCTACGGTTATGGGCCAGTACCTGCGTACGACTATGGCCCCGGCTATTACGCGCCGCGCACTAATATTGGCGTCGGCGTTGGTGGTGGCAGCGTTGGCGGCGGCGTTGGTGTTGGAGTAGGCGTCGGTTTCTGAGCCAGCGCGAAGCTCGGCGCATCGACTGCGTCGATCGGCGCGTGCGCGATGACGAACATGAGCGGCAATGTCGGCGTGAATATCGCGGCCGGTGTGAGCAATGCCAGTTCAATGGACTCGTGGTTCACCGAGCTTAAGCATTGACGCGACCCGTTGAACGCCGTTATCCCACTGCCCCGAACGCGCGCCAAAACTCGAGACGCCAACGCCGCTAGCTAAACCAGCGCGGTCGCCTCGACCTCGATCTTGAAACCGTAATGCAGTTGAGGAACCGGCACGACGGCTCTCGCCGGACGCGCTTCACCGGCCCAACGCGCGTAGATCTGATTGAAGCTCATCCAGTTCTCGACATCGACGATGTAGACGCGCACCTGCACCAGTTGCGCGACGCTGCTGCCGACGCTTTCGAGCGCGGCCTGCACATTGGCCAACACCTGTTCGGCCTGATCCTCGAACGAGGCCTCGGATAGCTTGTCGCCTTGCGCGGTGATCGGCAATTGTCCCGAGACGAACACGAAACCATTTGCGACCGCGACGTGACTGTAATGACCGCCCGGCTGCGAAAGCGTAGCGGGATTGTCTGTATGCGGCAGATGCGGGTCGTGCAGGCTACCAGCCATGAATATCACTCCAGGTGTGACGGCGGCACACGACACTGCGTACGACTCATCCGCACGACCGCATCCCGTTTCGCAAAAGCGATGAAGTGATCACGCGAGGAATCATGCAACGCACTAGCGCTGCCCACTTCAGGCACAGCGCCTCGCATAATAAACACGCTTATACAAATAAGCCGCACGCATCACACGCTAAGCATCTCCAGCTTCTCGCGCGCATCCGCACAACGGTGGTTCAGGTCGCGATGCATCAATTGACTGTCGAGCAGTGTCGATACATCAGACAAACCATAATCAAAGCGCAAGACGTATTCGATGTCTGTGTAATCGTGATAGGCGCCGCTGTCCGCCAGCTTCTGCGCTTCAGCGAATGCAGCTTGTTGCCGTTCGCCGTTCATCAAATCTCTGATCGCCATGAATGCCGCTCCGAGGAACAGTGGCTCCATCATAGCAATGCAAATTGAGACACACGGTCGCGCGCGCGCAACACCTGGTGTTTTCCGTAGACGCCGCGCGGCTCGCGCCTCGCCCGTCCTCAAACGGCAGCGACAGGCGCCTTGATCCCATGCCACCTGACAACCAGAATCCGGCCGAGATAACACAGCAAGCCCGCCACGCCTACCGTTACGCCCATGCCCTTGGGCGAACCGTCCTGCCAGATTCCAACCGCGAGGCTCGACAACGCGCCGAGCGCCAACTGCACGGCGCCGAACACGGCGGCCGCGGCGCCGGCATTCATCGGATAGCGATGCATCAGATCGGTCGTGCAGTTCGCGGACAGAAGTCCGACGACGCCGACCACGAAGAACAGTCCGAACACGATCGACCACAGACCGCCCCAACCGGTCAACGAGACGAGACAAACAAACAGCGAGGCAATGCAGCTTACGGTTGCAGCAAAACTAATGATCGGCAGCGAGCCGAGCCGGCCGACAAGCCGCGTATTCATGAAGTTGCCAAACATGATGCCGACGATATTTAGCGCGAACAGGAAGCCGTAATGCTGCGCCGACACATGGAAATACTCGATGTAGACAAACGGCGTCGCGGTGATATACGCAAACATCGACGCGAACGCCATGCCGCCGCACAGCATGTGCCCCCACGCAACCGGATCGCGCAGCAACTTGCCGTACGCGCCGAACGACTTCAGCAACGCCGAATGCGCACGCTTCTCACGCGGCCACGTTTCCGGCACCTTGAGAAACGCGGTCACCGCGCACACCGTGCCGAATAGCGTCAGCACGATAAAGACGACACGCCAGCCGCCGATCAGCAGCAACTGCCCGCCGAGCAGCGGCGCGAGCAATGGCCCGATCGACGTGACGATGGCGAGCATCGACAGCACGCGAGCGGCATCGGTCGGGCCGTGTGCATCGCGGGCAATGGCGCGCGCCAGCACGGAAGCCGCGCCCGCGCCCAGCGCCTGCACGAAACGGAACGTCACCAGCGAGCCGATCGAGAACGACATCGCACAGGCCACGCTGGCCAGCGCATACATCACGATGCCGCCGAGCAACACCGGCCGGCGGCCATAGGTATCGGACAGCGGACCATACAACAGCATGCCGATCGAAAAGCCGAACATGAAGCTGGTGAGCGTCGTCTGCGCGGCGCCAGTGCTGATGGCGAACGCCTGCGCGATGGTCGGCAGGCTCGGCAGGTACATATCGATCGAAATCGGCCCGCATGCGGCAAGCGCACCGAGCAACAGAATCAGCCGGCCATCGGGCCGGCTTCTGGTGACGTGAGACATGGGAATCCAGATGAAGCGCCGCACCGTTGTCGGCAGCGGAACAGGTGAAACGGGGAAAACAGCAACTTGACGGCCTCAATTGTACGCGACGGTTAACACGGCAGCCGGGCTTCGGACATGATCGAGGCCATGATCGCGAAGACGCGAATGATGCATCGGCGACATGCGGCAAGCACGCCGCCAATCGGTTAAGCTGCCGCCTGAACGCCTCGGGCGACGCGCGAAGCTGTGCGCAGCGCCCTTCCCCGCCATCCTGTACCGACCATGCGATGACCGCATTCCTGTTGATCTGGAGCCCCAAGAAATGGCCGTGGCCCGAGTTGCCCGACCTCGCCAAACGCGTGGCCGCGGGCGTCGCGGTAGCCGACGTATGGGGCTGCGGATTTGCGCGCAGCATCCTGCCGGGTGACCGCGTCTTCCTGCATCGGGTCGCGCAGGAACCGAAGGGCATCTTCGGCTCCGGCTATGTGACGCGTGCGCCATACGAGGTCCCCGATCCGGCGACGAAGCGAGGCTACCGTTTGTGCATCGACTTCGTGTACGACTGGGTGGTCGATGCACACGAAGGTGTGGTGATTCCCCGCGAGATGTTGCGCGCACATCCTTTCTCCGTGCAGACGTGGGACGCGCAGAGTTCGGGGACCGTGATCAAGCCGATGGCCGAAGGCGCGTTGGAAAAGCGCTGGGCGGAACTGACCGGCAAGCGCAAGCCGCCGAAGTTCGATATGCCGGCGGGTCCTACACGCTCGAGCAAGGTCACGGCTCACGCGGCGGTGGAAAAGCGCGCGGCGGACGGCCGCACCGTCACGAAGGCGAAGGAGGTGGCTAAACGGATCGCTACGCAAGTGGCGACCCCGCCATCCCAATCAGTTGCGACGCGGGACAGCAGGCGGATCACGAAACCGGCGACCCGGCCGGCAACAAAGACGGCAACCGCCAAGCGCGCACACAAAAACTGAGCGGGCGACCCGCTGCGCAGGCGCATCCGGAAAACCTGTTCACGCTGACTCCGGTACAATTTCCCCACCTATCCCAGCGCCGCGCGACTCGCCGACAGGCAAGCTGCGCCGCTGCGCAACCCCGATTCCAGCCATCGCCATGTCCAAAAACGAAACCCTTTTCGAACGCGCGCAACGTACCATTCCCGGCGGCGTGAACTCGCCTGTGCGCGCCTTCCGCTCGGTCGGCGGCACGCCGCGCTTCATCGAACGCGCGCAGGGCCCGTACTTCTGGGACGCGGACGGTCAGCGTTATATCGACTACATCGGCTCATGGGGCCCGATGATCCTCGGTCATGTCCATCCGGAAGTCCTCGAAGCCGTGCAGCGCGTGCTGGGCAATGGCTTCTCGTTCGGTGCGCCAACCGAATCGGAAGTGGAAATCGCCGAAGAAATCTGCAAGCTGGTGCCCTCCATCGAGCAGGTCCGCATGGTGTCGAGCGGTACTGAAGCGACCATGAGCGCGCTGCGTCTCGCGCGCGGCTTCACGAACCGTAGCCGCATCGTCAAGTTCGAGGGCTGCTATCACGGCCACGCGGACAGCCTGCTGGTCAAGGCCGGCTCGGGGCTGCTGACCTTCGGCAATCCGACTTCGGCGGGCGTGCCGGTGGATATCGCCAAGCACACCACCGTGCTCGAGTACAACAACGTCGCTGAACTCGAGGAAGCGTTCAAGGCGTTCGGCAACGAGATCGCCTCGGTGATCGTCGAGCCGGTGGCCGGCAACATGAACCTCGTGCGCGCCACGCCGGAATTCCTGCAAGCGTTGCGGCGCCTGTGCACCGAGTACGGCTCGGTGCTGATTTTCGACGAAGTGATGTGCGGCTTCCGCGTTGCCCTGGGTGGCGCGCAAGAGGTGTACGGCATCACGCCGGATTTGACCTGCCTCGGCAAGGTGATAGGCGGCGGCATGCCGGCGGCGGCTTTCGGCGGCCGGCGCGACATCATGGCTCACCTCGCGCCGCTCGGCGGCGTCTACCAGGCGGGCACGCTGTCGGGTAACCCGATCGCGGTTGCGGCCGGCCTGAAAACGTTGCAACTGATCCAGGCGCCGGGCTTTTACGACACGCTCGCCGCGCGCACCACTCGCCTCGTGCAAGGTCTCGCGAAGGTCGCGCGTGAAGCCAAAGTGCCGTTCGCGGCCGACTCGCTCGGCGGCATGTTCGGCCTCTACTTCACGGACTCGATCCCGACCAGCTTCGCCGAGGTCACGAAGAGCGACGTGCCGCGTTTCAACGCGTTCTTTCACAAAATGCTCGACGCCGGCGTGTACTTCGCGCCGTCGGCGTATGAAGCGGGCTTCGTGTCGATCGTTCACGACGACGCAATCGTCGACGCCACGATCGACGCTGCGCGCGGCGCGTTCGCCTCGCTCGCTGCCTGAAGCCGGCGAGACAACATCGCTAAAATCGAAACCCATTACAGCCTAGCCACCGTACCCGACCGGACACCGATGTTTTCGCAAACCGATTTCGTCCATATGGAACGCGCGCTCGCGTTGGCCAAGCGCGGCATGTACACCACCGACCCGAATCCTCGGGTCGGCTGCGTGCTCGTCAAGAACGGCGAGGTGATCGGCGAAGGCTTCACGCAACCGGCCGGTCAGGATCATGCCGAGATCCGCGCGTTGAAAGACGCGCGCTCGCGCGGCCATGACCTGCGCGGCGCCACGGCCTACGTGACGTTGGAGCCGTGCAGCCACTTCGGGCGCACGCCGCCGTGTGCGAACGCGCTCATCGAAGCGCAGGTCGCGCGCGTGGTCGCGGCGATGGAAGACCCCAATCCGCAGGTATCCGGACGCGGTCTCGCCATGCTGCGCGACGCCGGCATCGAAGTGCGCTGCGGACTGCTCGCCCTCGAAGCGCACGAACTCAATATCGGCTTCGTCTCGCGCATGACGCGCGGCCGCCCGTGGGTACGCATGAAAGTGGCGGCCTCGCTGGATGGCCGCACCGGTTTGCCTTCGGGCGATAGCCAGTGGATCACCGGTGAAGCGGCACGCGCGGACGGCCACGCCTGGCGCGCTCGCGCGTCGGCGATCCTTACCGGCATCGGCACGGTCAGGGAAGACGATCCGCGCATGACGGTGCGCGCGGTCGACACGCCGCGCCAGCCGCAACGCGTACTGATCGACAGCCAGCTCGACGTGCCGCCCGAGGCGCAGATTCTGGCCGGCGCACCTACGCTGATCTTCTGCGGCAATCTGGATCAGCGCCATACCGATCGCGCCAACGCACTGCGCGATCGCGGCGCCGAGATCGTCCAGCTGGCCAACCCGGCCGGCAAGGTCGATCTGCCTGGGGTGCTGAAAGTGCTCGGCGAGCGCAACGTCAACGAACTGCATGTCGAGGCGGGCTACAAGCTGAACGGCTCGCTGCTGCGCGAAGGCTGTGTCGACGAACTGCTCGTGTATCTCGCGCCGAGCCTCCTCGGCATGGATTCGATGAGCATGTTCAATCTGGCCGCGCCCGAAACGCTCGAAGGCCGCGTCAAACTGAACTTCCACGCGATCGACCGGATCGGGGAGGATCTGCGGATTCTCGCGCGCTTTGTGCCCCAACACGCGCCCGAGGCCACGCCCGGACCCGGCGGCGATCCCGCGTCCCAACCCGTTTCGAAATGATCAAGGATTAGTACGATGTTCACAGGAATCGTCGCGGCCGTGGGCCGCATTGAATCAGTCAAGCCGCTCGGCACCGACGGCGACGCGGGCGTACGCCTGAACGTCGAAGCCGGTGGTCTCGATCTCGGCGACGTGCAGCTCGGCGACAGCATCACGATCCAGGGCGCCTGCATGACCGTGGTCGCGAAGACCGCCCACTCGTTCGAAGTCGACGTCTCGCGCGAAAGCCTGAACTGCACGGCGGGGCTCGGCGAGACCGGCGACGTCAATCTCGAGAAAGCGCTGCGCGCGCACGACCGGCTCGGCGGCCATATCGTCTCCGGCCATGTGGACGGCCTCGGCACGGTCACGCACTTCGCGCCGGTCGGCGAATCGCACGAACTGCGGGTGCTGGCGCCGCGCGAGATCGGCCGCTACCTGGCGTACAAAGGCTCTATCACTGTCAACGGCGTGAGCTTGACCGTCAACTCGGTTAAAGATCGCGACGATGGCTGCGAATTCTCGATCAACCTGATTCCGCACACCGTCGAAGTGACGGCGCTCAAGCGTTTGCGGGAAGGCACACAGGTGAATCTGGAGATCGATCTGATCGCGCGCTACGTCGAGCGGATGCTGAACGCGCCGAAATAAACGGCCGCAAGCCCTGCCACGCATGGCCCGGCGGCGGCGCCCCGCCGCTTTCAGCCGGTTCATGCGTCCATCGTTTCGACGAGCATAGCAACGGCGGACGGCTCATCACCAGTCGGCCAAACGGCCTATGCCGTTCGGCGGAGGCGACTTGGGCTCGCGCGTGGCGTAAAATACGCGCTTTCTTCGAAACTCTCGCCAACATGACGCTCGCCTCCACTCTAGAGATCATTGCCGAACTGAAAGCAGGCCGGATGGTGATCCTCGTCGACGAAGAAGACCGCGAAAACGAGGGCGACCTCGTGATCGCCGCCGAATTCGTCACGCCGGAAGCGATCAATTTCATGGCCCGTTACGGCCGTGGCCTGATCTGCCTGACGCTTACGCAGGAACGCTGCAAGCTGCTGAACCTGCCGCTCATGACCTACCGCAACGGCACCCAGTACGGCACAGCGTTCACGGTCAGTATCGAAGCGGCCGAAGGCGTCACGACCGGCATTTCGGCGGCGGACCGCGCCCGCACGATCGCCACCGCGGTGGCGCCGGACGCCAAGGCCGAGCACATCGTGCAGCCGGGCCACGTGTTTCCGATCATGGCCCAGCCCGGCGGCGTGCTGGTGCGCGCCGGCCACACCGAGGCGGGCTGCGACTTCACCGCGCTGGCGGGCCTCACGCCGGCCGCGGTGATCTGCGAAGTCATCAAGGACGACGGCACGATGGCGCGCCTGCCGGACCTGATGGAATTCGCCAAAGAACACGATCTGAAAATCGGCACGATCGCGGATCTGATCCACTATCGCAGCCGCACTGAGTCGATCGTCGAGCGGATTTGCGAACGCACCATGCAGACCGCGCACGGCGCGTTCCGCGCGGTCATGTATCTGGACCAGCCGAGCGGCCAGCCGCATATCGCGCTGGTGCGCGGCGCGCCGTGCACGGATCAGGACACGCTGGTGCGCGTGCATGAACCGTTGTCGGTGCTGGATCTGCTGGAAGTTGGCGAATCCACTCACTCGTGGACGCTGGACGCGGCCATGAAAGAGATCGCCGCACGCGACTGCGGCGTGATCGTGCTGCTGAACTGCGGCGACTCGAAGGACCATCTGATCGACGTTTTCAAGGCGTTCGACTCGAAGGAAAGAGCCGACGCGCTCAAACGCCGGCCGGTCGACTTCAAGACGTACGGCATCGGCGCGCAGATTTTGCGTGAGCTCGGTGTCGGCAAGATGCAGGTGCTGTCGAACCCGCGCAAGCTGGGCAGCATGTCGGGCTACGGTCTCGAAGTCACGGGCTTCGTGCCAATGCCGGGCAGCAAGCCACAATCTCCGCAACAAGGCTGATCCGACCATTCACGCGCTTAGCGCCCACTCAAAACACTACGGAATTCACATGGAAATCGGACAATACCAACCGAATCTCGACGGCGACGGCCTGCGTATCGGCATCGTCCAGGCACGCTTTAACGAACCCGTTTGCAACGGCCTCGCGGACTCCTGCATCGAAGAACTCGAACGCCTCGGCGTGACCGGCGAAGACGTGCTGCTCGTCACCGTGCCGGGCGCGCTGGAAATCCCGCTGGCGCTGCAAAAGCTCGCCGAAAGCGCGCAATTCGACGCACTGATCGCGCTCGGCGCGGTGATTCGCGGCGAAACGTACCACTTCGAACTGGTCTCGAACGAAAGCGGCGCGGGCATCACGCGTATCGGCCTCGACTTCGGCATCCCGGTCGCGAACGCGGTGCTGACCACAGAAAACGACGAACAAGCCGTCGCGCGCATGACCGAAAAGGGTCGTGACGCAGCGCGCGTAGCCGTCGAAATGGCGAATCTCGCCGTCGCGCTCGAACAACTCGGCGGCGATGACGAGGAAGAAGACGAAGAAGAGGAAGAGGCATGAAGAGCGCACGCCGACGCTCCCGCGAACTGGCCACGCAGGGGCTTTACCAGTGGCTGCTGTCGGGCTCGCCCGGCGGCGAAATCGACGCGCAACTGCGCGGCGCGCAAGGCTTCGACAAGGCCGACCACGAACATCTGAACGCCATTCTGCACGGCGTGATCCGCGATTCGGAAGCGTTGTCCGCGGCAATCGCTCCGTGTCTGGACCGTCCGATCGAGCAACTCTCGCCGGTCGAACGCGCCGTGTTGCTGGTGGCCGCGTTCGAACTGAAGAATCACGTCGATATTCCGTATCGCGTGGTCATCAACGAAGCGGTCGAACTCGCCAAGACGTTCGGCGGCGCGGACGGCTACAAGTACGTGAACGGCGTGCTGGACAAGCTGTCGGCACAACTGCGCGTGGATGAAACGCAGGCGGCTCGCAAGCGTTGAGCGCAAGGCGCATGAGCGGCATGCATGATCGTCGTCATGCGCCTCGCTAAACGCGGCGGCGCAACCGGACCGTTTGCAAGGACGCCGCTTCGCGCGTGAACACACGCGCCAAACGTCGTCCCGCTTTTGCTTTTGAACTGGATTTGATCGTATGAACTCCGTGACCGAACCCTTGGTGCGGCTTGCTGCACGCGTGGACGCCATCCAGCCTTTTTATGTGATGGAGCTGGCCAAGGAGGCCGCGCTTCTCGAGCGCGAGGGGCGCGACATCATTCACATGGGAATCGGCGAACCCGATTTCACCGCGCCCGAGCCGGTCATCGAGGCGGCCGCGAGCGCGCTGCGCCGTGGCGTCACGCAATACACCAGCGCGCTCGGCCTGCATGCGTTGCGCGAAGCGATCTCGGCGCATTACGCCGACTTCTACGGCGTCGACGTGGATCCGGCGCGGATCGTCGTCACCGCCGGCGCATCGGCCGCATTGCTGCTGGCGTGCGCGGCGCTGGTCGATCGCGACGACGAAGTGCTGATGCCCGACCCATGCTATCCGTGCAACCGCCATTTCGTGATCGCAGCCGAAGGCAAGCCGGTGATGGTGCCCAGCGGCCCGGCCGAACGTTTTCAACTCACCGCCGCCGACGTCGAGCGCCTCTGGAACGAGCGCACCCGCGGCGTGCTGCTGGCGTCGCCGTCGAATCCGACCGGCACGTCGATCGAACCGGCTGAACTGGAGCGCATCGTCAAGGCCGTGCGGGCGCGTGGCGGCTTTACGATCGTCGACGAGATCTACCAGGGCCTGAGCTACGACGCAAAGCCCGTGTCGGCGCTCTCGTTCGGCGACGACGTGATCACTGTCAACAGCTTCTCGAAGTACTTCAACATGACCGGCTGGCGGCTCGGCTGGCTGGTGGTGCCGCCCGGCATGGTCAGCGCGTTTGAAAAGCTCGCGCAAAACCTGTTCATCTGCGCCTCCGCGCTCGCCCAGCATGCGGCGCTTGCCTGCTTCGAGCCGGAAACGATCGCAATCTATGAGGCGCGGCGCCTGGAATTCAAGCGTCGCCGCGACTTCATCGCGCCGGCGCTGGAATCGCTTGGTTTCTCGGTGCCGGTCATGCCCGATGGCGCGTTCTATGTGTACGCCGATTGCCGCACGGTCGCGCATCCCGCGGCCGGCGACAGCGCGGCGCTCACCAAGGCCATGCTGCACGATGCTGGCGTGGTGCTGGTGCCGGGCATGGATTTCGGTACGCACGCGCCGAAGGAGTACATCCGGCTGTCCTACGCCACCGCCTATCCGAAGCTGGAAGAAGCGGTCGAGCGGCTGGCGAAGTTCTTCGGCAAGGGTTGAGCGAAGCGGCGCGCCCTCAATCGTCAGACGAAAAAAAGGACACTCCTGATGGGTGTCCTTTTTTTGTTGCCGCTTGCTTCAACATCGAGCCGTCAGCTTTACGCTACCGACCTCAAGCGCCCAACTCCGAAGCCGATGCCACGTGCTTGGTCGCGTTGGCGCTCGCATCGTCCTGCTCGGAGGAAACCGGTGTCTTTACCGATGTCGCCGCGCTCAATTGATGACTGCCTTCAAGCGTCACCTGCACGCGCTTGCCGTTGCCGGCAGGTGCAGCCGCAGTCGTATTGGTCGACGCAGTCAGAACCGGCGCTTGCGGCGCGTTGATCGGCACCTTGCGGCCACGCGCTACGTCGCGCAGACGGCCGCGCTCGGCCATCACCTTGGCGCCGTAGCCGCCGTCGTCCTGCGAGGTCGAGCCGACGTACAGGCGCAAGCCGCCCGGCAGCGAGCCGCCGCGTGCGATGCAATCCTTCAGCACCAGCGCGCCCACCTTGATGTTCGCGACCGGTTCGAGCGCCGCGCTCTGGCCGCCGAAATACTGGAATTTGTCCGAGTGCACCTTGGACATCACCTGCATCAGGCCTTGCGCGCCCACGCCGCTCTCGGCGTACGGGTTGAAGCCCGATTCGATCGCCATCACGGACAGCAGCAGCAGCGGATCGAGACCGACTTCGCGGCCGGTGTCGAACGCGGCCTTCACGAGCTCGCTGACGGGCTCCTGCGCGACGCGATAGCGCCGTGCCAGATAGGATGCAACCAGATCCTGCTCGCGGGTCGAGATCAGCACACGGTCGTCGCGCGCGTCGGCGGATACGCGCTGCGACGGAATCAGCCGTGCCAGCGCGGTCACGCTTTGCATGGTGCGCGGGTCGAGACCGTTCAGCGCCGCGACACCCATACCGCTCACGCCGGTCGAGCCGGTGGTGTCGAATGCGCCGTCAAAGCTGGTGTTGCCTGCGGTGACGTCGGTGTTGCCGTTGCTACCGCTGTTCGTGCCGCTCAAGGCATCGGGGACGTTCGTGTTCGCGGACAGCGAGTCGTCAGAGGACGCGCGGGCGGGCGGCCCGAAAGCCGGCAGCGGGTTGCCCTGCAGCAGACGGGCGGGACCGGCTTGCACAGCGGCGGAAATGACCGGCATCAACTTGGCGGCTAGCGTGCCGCGCAGGGCCGGCATCAGCCACAGTGCGACTGTCAGCACAACGGCGATCCCGCCAACGATGCTGAACAGGTGATGACTCATTCGCGTCCCGCGACGCAGCACACCACGCACAACTTGCGCGATACGCTCATCGGGACGCCACGATAACCAGGCGTTCATTCAGATCTCCCATGTTGCATGATCCGCGAACCCCGCCGGATGAAGAAGCGGTGAGGCGCGTTCGCAGAATCAAGACATCGCGTGCTCTGTCTGGTTAGGGCAGCAGCGACGTCGGGAAAACGGCACATACCGTTTGTGGGGAGCCATCCTGAAAGAGGACCGCGGCATGTCAAAAAAGCATGCGGGCGGTGGCTCCCACGCGAAAAACCAGCGTCAGTTGGCGCTGGCAGGACATCAATAAGGCCGTTAGATACCGTGCAGGGGTCGGTAAGCGGTGACGCGTTGCGTCTGATGGGACCGGGGGCAGTGGTAAAAACGTTCACGCCCTGCAACCAATGTGGACGGATTCTATGCAGGGTTTTATAGATCGTCAACACTATAGACAGGCAAATGTATAACTAATTGTAATAATGAACAGTGTTCAGACCGTCCAAAACCGCGCGGCACGCGCCTTTTGAGCTATCTCGACTCATCCGTCTCACTTAGGCCGTTTTGCCGATCTACGTGCGCTTACCAACACAGGTAAAATCGACAATCGTTCTGGCGCCGTTAAACCCTGCTGCGCCTCCCTTTTTCGCCGCTTGCGCGGCACTGAACAGCACCAGATGAAATACAAAGACCTGCGCGATTTCGTCGGCCGTCTTGAGACGATCGGTGAACTGCGCCGCATCTCACAAAACGTCTCGCCGGTCCTGGAAATGACTGAGTTGTGCGACCGCGTGTTGCGCGCCGGCGGTCCCGCTTTGCTGTTCGAGAGCAAGGCAGAGCATGCGTTCCCGGTGCTCGGCAACCTGTTCGGCACGCCTCGGCGGGTCGCGCTCGGCATGGGTGTCGACGCGCAAGCCGGCGAAGGCGACGGGGCCGCGCTCGAATCGCTGCGCGATGTGGGCCGGCTGCTCTCCGCGTTGAAGGAACCGGAGCCGCCGAAGGGGCTCAAGGACGCCGGCAAACTGTTCTCGCTGGCGAAGGCGGTATGGGACATGGCGCCCAAGACGGTAAGCGCGCCGCCCTGCCAGGAAATCGTCTGGGAAGGCAACGACGTGGACCTCGCCAAGCTGCCGATTCAGACCTGCTGGCCCGGCGATGCCGGCCCGCTGATCACATGGGGCCTGACCGTCACAAAAGGCCCGAACAAAAGCCGACAAAACTTAGGGATATATCGCCAGCAATTGATCGGACGTAACAAACTGATCATGCGATGGCTCGCGCATCGCGGTGGCGCGCTCGATTTTCGCGAGTTCGCGCTGCAGAACCCGGGCAAGCCTTATCCGGTGGCCGTCGTGCTGGGCGCCGATCCCGCGACGATCCTCGGCGCGGTCACGCCGGTGCCCGACACGCTGTCCGAATACCAGTTCGCCGGCCTGCTGCGCGGCGGCCGCACCGAACTGGCGAAGTGCATCACGCCGGGCGTCGACGGCTTGCAGGTGCCCGCGCGCGCCGAGATCGTGCTCGAAGGTTTCATCTACCCGCAGGAGGGTACGCCCTCGCCCGCTCCCGCAGGCGCTCCGCCACGTCCGGTCAAGGGCGCGTCGGCGGCCTACGAACATGCGCTGGAAGGCCCGTACGGCGATCACACCGGCTACTACAACGAGCAGGAATGGTTCCCTGTCTTCACGGTCGAGCGCATCACCATGCGGCGCGACGCGATCTACCACTCCACCTACACCGGCAAACCGCCCGACGAACCTGCCGTACTCGGCGTCGCCCTCAACGAAGTGTTCGTGCCGCTGTTGCAAAAGCAGTTCAGCGAGATTACCGACTTCTACCTGCCGCCCGAAGGCTGTAGCTACCGCATGGCCATCGTGCAGATGAAGAAGAGCTACCCCGGCCACGCCAAACGCGTGATGTTCGGTGTGTGGAGCTTCCTGCGCCAGTTCATGTATACGAAGTTCATCGTCGTGGTCGACGAGGACGTGAATATCCGCGACTGGAAGGAAGTGATCTGGGCGATCACCACGCGCATCGATCCGGCGCGCGACACGGTGCTGGTGGATCGCACGCCGATCGACTATCTGGATTTCGCCTCGCCGGTGGCCGGACTGGGATCGAAGATGGGCCTCGACGCGACCAACAAGTGGCCCGGCGAAACCGATCGCGAATGGGGCCGTCCCATCGTGATGGACGACGCGGTCAAACAGCGCATCGACACCTTGTGGAACGAGTTGGGCCTCTGAGGCAAGCCGTACAACAAGACTGAATAACAAAGCGATCGGAGCCGTTGCGCGGATGCATGCCTTTTCAATGATGTCGGATGGATTCTTTCTGTCGCTGTCGCTGTGTCTGGATATCGGTCTCGTGAACGTCGCCATGATTTCCCTGGCGCTCTCGCATGGCTTCAAACCGGGCTTCTGGCTCGGCCTCGGTTCGTGCATCGGCGATCTGATTTACGCGGCGCTCGCGCTCGCGGGCATGGCCGCCTTGCTGCAGTTCGAGTCGGTGCGCTGGGTGGTGTGGCTCGGTGGCGCGGCGATCCTGCTCTTCCTGACCTGGAAGATGGCGCGTGAAGCGATGTTCCCGGCGACGGCGCCGGCCGTGGCCGGTGAAGCGGACGCGAGTGCGCCGCATCTGTCCGCGTGGCGCGGTTTCTTGCGCGGCGTCTTGCTGGCGGTGTCGTCGCCATCGGCGATTCTGTGGTTCGCCGCGGTCGGCGGCGCGTTGATCGCGAAAGCGGGCGCCACGAGCGTCACGACCGCGCCGGTGTTTCTCGGCGGATTTTTTCTCGGCGGCCTGTGCTGGACGATCTTTATCTGCGGACTCGGCAGCCACGGACGCAAACGCGCCGGCACCGGTTTGCTGCGCGCTTGTCACGTGTTGTCCGCGCTGCTGTTTGCGTACTTCTCGTACAGCGTGATCGTCAACGGATATCGCGATCTGATCGTGCAAACCGCGCACGTGGCAAGTTGACATAAAACCGGCTCGCGTTGGCGAGCCGTTTTCGATCACGCGTCAGGCATCAGCTACGGTAAGCGCAACAACGCCAGCCGGCGCAATGTATCAGGCTAGGTATTGCGCGAGCTTTTCCAGATCGACGTTGCCGCCGCTCACCACCACCCCGACACGCTTGCCCTTCACCGGCAAGATGCCGTTGAGCACCGCAGCCGCGGCGAGGCAGCCCGTCGGCTCGACCACGATCTTCATGCGCTGCGCGAAAAAGCGCATCGTCTCGATCAACTGCGCGTCGCTGACCGTTTCGATCTGCGCGACCAGTTTCCGGATGATCGCGAACGTGTAGTCGCCGAGATGCGTGGAGGCGGCGCCATCGGCGATCGTGCGCGGTGTGTCGATATGCACGATCTCGCCGCGCGCCAGCGACTGCTGGCCGTCGTTGCCCGCTTCCGGTTCGATGCCGATCACCGTGCACGCCGGGCTCAATGCCGCCGCGGACAACGCGCTGCCGCTGATCAGCCCGCCGCCGCCGAGGCACACGAACAGCATGTCGAGCGGACCGGTTTCCTCGATCAACTCTTTCACCGCCGTGCCCTGCCCGGCGATCACATGCGGATGGTCATACGGTGGAATCAGCGTCATGCCGCGCTCTTCGGCAAGCCGCCGGCCGATCTCTTCACGGTTCTCCGTGTAGCGGTCGTAGGTGATCACTTCACCGCCGTAGCCCTTGGTGGCCGCGACTTTGGCCGCGGGTGCGTCCTGCGGCATGACGATCGTCGCGTGGATGCCGGCCAGGCGTGCAGACAAGGCGATCGCCTGAGCATGGTTACCGGACGAATACGTCAGCACGCCGGCTTTGCGCTGCTCCGCGTCGAAATGCGAGATCGCGTTATAAGCGCCGCGAAATTTGAAGGCGCCCATGCGCTGGAAATTTTCGCACTTGAAGAACACCGCCGCCCCCGTGCGCTCATTGAAAGTGCTCGAGGTTAGAACGGGGGTGCGGTGGGCGACGCCTTCGAGACGCGCAGCGGCGTCGAGTACGTCGTCGAAAGTGGGAGCGGGAAGCGCTTGCATCGGCGAAACTCTCCAAAGCGGTGGCGAAACCGCCATTCTCCCAGCTTCGACCCAAGTTTGGAACGTCAGGCGTGCGGCGAGCTTCGGTGGCGACTCTCCGCCCTAACCGGCAAACGCCCATTCAAATCGTCACTCCGACAATAAGCGCAGCATTGGCTGCATGAAAAGCGGCCACAAAAAAACAAACGGCGTAACCCGGCGATCAAGCCGGCGTTACGCCGTTAAAGAATAGCGTTGCGTGCCGCCATTAGCGGCGATAGTAGCCGTGGCCGTAATAACCGCGGTAATAGCCGTGGTGGTGGTAGTAAGGGCGTCCGTAGCCACCGTAGTAACCGACTGGCGGCGGCGCATATACGACCGGCGGCGCATAAACCGGCTGCGGCGCGTAGTAAACCGGCGGCGGCGCGGCATAAACCGGGTAAGCCGGCGCAATCGGAACCCCAATACCGATACCGACAGAAACGTGCGCCTGAGCGGCACCGGCAAGTCCCAAGCCGAGTGCTCCGGCAACGACAAACGGAACGATCTTTTTCACTTTTATTCTCCTAGCGCGGCCCACCAAGGTCGCCGACTTCGCATGCCCTGCATGCTATGAAACCAATGTATCGAAAAAGACCACGCCTATCTGTTCGCATTTGTTGCAAATTGCAATTGGCGGCAGAAGCCCGCAATTCCTGAGGACGCCGTCAGTGACCAATGAGCTTCGCAATACGCTGAAAACTCAAGGATTGCAGGTGTCCGACCGCACCGCAATCAGTCGCAATGCCCGCATTACGGCTTGAGGCATTCGCTTCACGGTAATCTTTGATTACAAATTAGCTTCAATCCTGACGGCATCAATTGAGCCCCAAAATGAAAAATGCCCGGCCGACTGACCGGGCATTTCTTACCAGCGAAGGCCGCTACGTCAGCCGACCTTCACATACGCGAACTCGCGGGACACGCTCGGCGGGACATAGGCGCCGCTGATCCGCACGCGCGGCGTCAGGCGCTTTTTCTGGTCCCACCAGCGACGACGCTGTGCATGCGTCAGGAACCGCAAGTGCTTTCGGTAAGAAAAAATATTCATCGTGAACCTCCCGAATCTGACTGCGAGACGAAATACCCAGGACAGCAACTGCCAAACCGGCTCTGAAGAATTGTGAGCAGTTTTCAAACCCGCGGGGGGCGCGCCGCCGGATGACCGGACGGGCGCGCCATATCGCGCGCGCACTTGTCAAGGAAAAGCCAGCGCCAAGCCGCGCCGCGGGCGTGGCGGATGCGCGATACTTCTGCTTTCCCAATGTTCCGTGTGGAGCAGGCAACCATGTCCCAGTCCTCTCTGCCGCGCCTCGGCTTTATCGGTGCGGGCCGGCTCGCGCGTTGTCTCGCGCTGAGCTTTTCACGCGCCGGCTATCCGGTCACGGCGGTGGCAAGCCGCTCGGCGGCCTCCGCCGGCCGGCTCGCCAGTCAAATCGAGCATTGCGCGGCATTCGAGAACCCACAACAGGTGGTCGACGCCGCCGATATCGTCTTTTTAGCTGTTCCCGATGACAGCATCGGTACGTCAGCGCACACACTCCGGTACGGGCCGGACGGCGCGGCCGGCGCGCACGGCAAGGCGCTCGTGCATTGCAGCGGCGCCTCGCCGGTCGAATTGCTCGCCCCGGCACGTGACCAGGGCGCCTCGATCGGCGGTTTTCATCCACTGTACCTCTTTAGCGGCGAACTCGCCGATCTCGAGCGCATCGCCGGCTGCTCGGTGACGATCGAGGCCGACGGCGCACTAAAAGACACCCTGACGGCGCTCGCCGTCGCGCTGCGCTGCCATCCGCTGTCGATTCCGGCGGGCGGCCGCATGCTCTATCACGCCGCCGCGCACTACGCCGCCAGCTTCGCGCTGTGCAGCCTCGCGGAATGCGTCGCGCTGTGGCGCACGCTGGGTTTTGCCGAAGACGACGCGCTGCGCGCGCTGCTGCCGATGCTCTCCGGCACCATCGAAACCGCCCGTGACAAGGGTTTGCCCAACGCGCTCGCGGGCCCCGTATCGCGCGGCGACACGGGCGTCGTGCAGAAGCAGCTGGCGTTGCTGGAAGGCCTCGGCGGCGACCACGCCGCGCTGTACGGGCTGATGTCGCGGCGCGCGGTCGGGCTGGCCGAACGCCGCGCCACGCCGCCCGCCGCGATCGACGCCATCTCCGAGGTCGTGGAAGAATCCCTCGAGCGGTCGCTGAATCAGGCCGCAGCAGGTGCAAGCGTCAAGTAAGCCGTGATAATGTGACGTCCGGCGCCGCGCGCAATCCGCCAGCGCCGCGCATCCGGACCAACAGACGAGAACGCACAATGATCAAGGTCAGCATCCTCTATCCGTACCGGGAAAACGGCCACTTCGACGTGGACTATTACTGCGTCGCGCATATGCCGCTCGCGGCGAAGCTGTTCGGGCCGTCGCTGAAGAGCTGGTCGGTCGACGTCGGCATCAATGCCGGCCCGCCTGGAACGCCGCCGCCGTACGTCGCCGCGGGCCACTTCCTGTTCGACAGCGCGGACGACTTCTACAAAGTCTTCAAGCCGGCCTCCGAGAAATTGATGGCCGACATCCCCAACTACACGGACGGTGGCAACGGCACGATTCTGATCAGCGAGATCAAGATTTCCGTGTGATGCCCCGCGGAAGCGGGACGAATCGCGGCCTTTAATACAGTGAGCCGTTGATCGTGACCCGCGAACCTTGGCATCGCAAAACTACGCGGCCGCTTCAAACGACGCGTAACGCGCCAGTGCGGCAAAGGCGCGGGAAATCCAAATGAAACCGCCGGCGCGCCGTTCGGAGAGCGCCGGCACCCTGCGGCCGGTCGGCGGCCGTCATCCGAAGGATAAGGACACGAGATGTTTGGCGATATCGCCCGTTTTCTGCTCAATACCGTCTTCACGCTGTTCGGCGCGGCGCTGTTGCTGCGCGCATGGCTGCAGGTCGTGCGCATGCCGCCCTACAACCCCGTCACGAACGCGGTGCTGCAAGTCACCAACTGGATCGTGCTGCCGCTGCGGCATATCTTGCCGAGCACGCGCAAGATCGATTGGGCGAGCCTCGTCGCGGCGTTGCTCGCGGCGATGGTGTATGTGGTGCTGATGGTGGTGCTGACCGGCGCCGATCCGCTCACGCTGTTGCCGACGCTGCTGATCGTCGCGGTGCTGACGCTGATCAAGTGGGCGCTGAATCTGATCATCTGGCTGACGATCCTGATGGCGCTGCTGTCGTGGCTCAATCCACGTTCGCCGGCTATGCCGATCCTGTACCAGCTCACGGCGCCGTTTCTGAATCCGCTGCGCCGCGTGGTGCCGCAACTCGGCGGCATCGACCTCTCGCCGATCCTGCTGTTCGTGATCGTGCAGGTGCTGCTGATGGTGGTCACCCGCGCGGCCGTTCAACTGACTTACTTTGTGATCTGAAGGCACATGTAGCGAGCATTCAGAAGCCGCCGCCCATCAAAAAGGCGGCGGCTTTGTTTCGTGCGTCGCTTATTGCTTCCGCTTATTGTTTCGTTAGCTGACCGTAGGCGACCGTGGTGTTGGTCGCTGTCTTGATCATGAAGAAAATCGTGCGCACGTACAGGTTGCTGCCCGTGATCGGCAGGAACGTAATCGCCGCATTGCCCGAATACGTCGCGCCCGATTTCAACGTGCAGGATGCAGTCGTGCCGGTCACGCTCAACGTGTAGAGATTCTTGCTGGATGACGGCGTGGCGAGCAGCAACGTGCCGGAGACCGGGCAGTTGCTCAATGTCCCGCTTAACGTGCCGTCGCTTGCAATCGTCAGCGACGAGCCGGTTTCCGCCCACGTGCCCGCGACGCTCGACTGCGTGACAGCTAGCGCATTCGCCGCGTCGTAGTTCCAGGACAGATTCACCGTGGTGCCATTCTCGACATAGCTGCCCGTGAACGTCTGGTTATTGACGAACGAGCCCGAGCCGGAGGTCGTCGGAAAATAGACGTTGCCGATGAATGCCGCACCTGAGGTGAGCGTCCAGTTCGGCGCGGTGGCCGCGATGACGCCGAAGAATTCCGACAAGCCGATGCCGCTTACAGTATTCAGGTAAGAGATGTTGCCCTGCGCATCGACGAGCGCCGTGGTCTTGTCGACGCCGAACTGCGTGGTCCAGACTCCTTCTACGCCGTTGCCCGAGGCCGCAGCCGAACCGCTCTGCGGACTGGACAGACTCGGCAGTGGCTCGCCACTGAGGGCGGGCGAAGAAGCCGGATCCGGCGCGCTTGCGGGACCGGGAGCACTTGCCACCGCCGGCGCCGAAGCGCTGCCGGCCGACGGCGTCGCCGCCGAATTGCCCCCGCCGCCACCGCCGCCGCACGCTGCCAGAGCGAGCGAAGCGAGCAGGGATAACGTCAATTTAGCCTTAATTTTCATATCCATTTTTGTTTTTGGGCGACTGCGCAGCCACTCAGATTGGCTGTATTACGCCGTTAGTAGTTTTGATCTCGATGTTTGCCGTCAGCGCCAATTCGTTGAATCATTCCAAAAATCCACTTGACAGAATCAAATCGCATGAACTCCTGTAATAATTGGAAAGGACGCTAGAGGAGTAAACGGCGGGATTTCGACAAGCTTTAATATTTGTTTGAAGTTTTCGATAGCCGCATCCGTTGATGCCGATGAAATATCATGCATAACGAATTAAAATCGAAGCGGGTTGCGCGTATCTATTTGATTGGTCTTGTATTTAGATAGGCTTCCATCTGCATTCAATTTCCGCGATCTGATTGACAGCCGAAGCGTTACTCGCCGCGTTCCGTTGTGCGTGGTAGCGGGTGGATCCGGCCTCGATCTACCCGGCCGCGGCGCCTGATGACAGCAGAAGTCACTTCAGGATCCCCGTCGCAGGTAAAGCTCGCGAGAGACATAGCCGACCGAATGCGCGACAACACGCAAGGAAGCGCTGAATACGTGGCTGGCTTAGTGAGGTGAATCGTTGTGCCGTGGCGCTGAACACCGCGCGCGCCGCGCCAACGCTCCCGCAGCGAGCGCCCATTCAGACAGGCCGCTGACGTCCACGTTTGCCAAATCGCGTGAAACCCGCGTAGAATGGCGTGCTCTGCGGGCGTCGTATAATGGTAATACCCTAGCTTCCCAAGCTAGAGCCGTGGGTTCGATTCCCATCGCCCGCTCCAGATACTTTTCAGTCAGCCCGTGAATAAGCGGGCTGCTTCGCGAAAAGGTCTGCCTCTACCGCTCTCTTCCTCCGTCGCTTCCTGGGAATTTTTTCTCGAACGACAAATTCGACAATCGATTCATTTGCGCAAACCGGCCGAGAAAAACGTCGAGTAAGCGACACCGCCTCGATTGGCATCGGACAACGAAGTGCATGCCACCGGTAACTGTAAACCGCGGGAAGACCGGCGGCGAAAATGCGAACGCTTGCTGATGCTAGTTTCTCATCCAGATAATCGGCCCAAGCAAATACCTTACAAAACGATTAAATCAATTGCACAGCCATCCGCGTTACTTAAATGTAATATCCCCACCCGCATTCATACTCCCCGTCGTCCCCGGTCCGTCTGGACGCGCCCTTTTCGGTTGTGCTACCTTACGCGCACTTGCAACGCCCGCTCCACTTTCCTGCTGATGCCTTCAGCAGAATCCAGCACGAGCCGCCTCCATGAAGGCGGCTTTTTTGTCATAGCGGCAGCCCGGCGCAGCGAGCCGTAAACCTTGTGCTCACCAGCCGTGCCGATCGGCGCTCGCGCCCCATAACGCGTGAGCATCGACAGGCACCGTGCAGCACGCGAGGCTTGCCGCGAAAGCCCTCACCCTTGTAGCAGCATCGAAGATGATCCACGATCCAAACGACGCCGGTCTGCCGGACGAACTCCCGACGCCCTCCAGCGAAACCGAACACCGGCCCGCCGGCGACGACGCGCCGCAAGAAGAAGCTCTGCATCGGCGCCGCATCCGCAGCTTTGTCACGCGCGCCGGCCGCGTCTCGACAGGCCAGCGCCGCGCCATGGACGAACTCGGCCCGCGCTTCGTGGTGCCCTTCGCTCCGCAGCAGCCCGACTGGAACAGCGTATTCGGCCGCGAGGCGCCACGCGTGCTGGAAATCGGCTTCGGCATGGGAGCGACAACCGCTGAAATCGCCTCGCACCGTCCCGGCGACGATTTCCTCGGCGTCGAGGTGCATGAGCCGGGCGTCGGCGCACTGCTGAAACTGATGGGCGAACAGAATGTGGCGAACATCCGCATCATTCAGCACGACGCCGTCGAAGTGCTCGAACAGATGATCGCTCCAGACAGCCTCGACGGCGTGCATATCTTCTTTCCGGATCCGTGGCACAAGGCGCGCCACCACAAGCGCCGGCTGATCCAGCCGAAGTTTGTCGCGCTGCTCGTATCGCGCCTGAAACCCGGCGCCTACCTGCATTGCGCGACCGACTGGCAGAACTACGCCGAACAGATGCTCGAAGTGCTGGGCGCCGATCCGGCGCTGGAAAACACCGCCGACGGCTATGCGCCGCGTCCGGAATACCGTCCAGTGACGAAGTTCGAGCGCCGTGGGCTGCGGCTCGGACACGGCGTGTGGGATCTGGTCTTCCGCAAACGCGGCGCCGCATAAACGCGCAGCGAAGTTGGCCCGCAAATAAGAAAGGTCCGCACATGCGGACCTTTTCTCATGGATCGTGCGAAACGGAAGCGCTCAATCCGTCCAGCTCAACGCGCCGCTGTAGCCGACCAGCAGGATCAGCAGTCCGAAGCCGATGCGATACCACGCAAACGCGGTGAAATCGTGCGCGGCGATGTAGCGCAACAGCCAACGCACGCAGGCGAAAGCGCTGACGAAGGCCGCCACGAAACCGACCGCGAAGGTGCCGAGCGCGTCGACGGAAAGCACATGCCAGTCTTTGTACAGCTCGTAACCGGTCGCGCCGAAAATGATCGGAATCGCGAGGAAGAAGGAAAACTCCGTGGCGACGCGCCGGTCGAGACCGAACAGCATCCCGCCGATGATCGTCGAACCCGAGCGCGACATGCCCGGAATCAGCGCGAAGCATTGCGCGAGGCCGACTTTCAGCGCGTCCAGCGCGTTCAGGTCGTCCACGCTCTGCACACGCGCCGCCGGCTCGCCGCGCGCGCGCTGACGCGATTCCGCCCACAGGATCACGACGCCGCCCGCCACCAGCGCGAACGCGACCGGCACCGGCGAGAACAACGCCGCCTTGATCGATTTTTCGAACAGCAAGCCAAGCACGATCGCCGGAATCGTGGCGATGATCACGTTCAGCGTGAAACGACGCGCATCCGGCCGGCTCGGCAAGCCGGACACCACACTGCCGATGCGGCGGCGAAATTCCCAGCACACCGCGAGAATCGCGCCGAGCTGGATCACGACATCGAAGGTTTTCGCGTGCTCATCGGTGAAGTTCAGCAGACTGCCCGCGACGATCAAATGCCCGGTGCTCGACACGGGCAAAAACTCCGTCAACCCTTCGACGACGCCCAGAATCAGCGCCTTGCAAGCCAATAGCCAGTCCATCCGTGCCCCTCATCGCTGTAGATAGTCGGAACGCACAGGGCCGGCACGGAAAGCGCGCGGCCCTGCCGGCCGCGCGCCGCGTCATTTTTCGACGATCTGCACGCGTATGCCGTTTGTAAGGATGGTGATTGTACCGGGTTCGTAATTCACTCCGGCAAATTGCAATTGTTCGGGCTTGAAGGTGTAGATCGGATAGTTGGTCAGCAACTGCGTGGCGAGCACCGCCGCCGCAGCGTTGATCTGCTGCGTGTAGGCCTGCGCCTGCCCGCTCACGCTGACGTTGTCGACGTTCGGCGACTTGAGCACGACCGATTTGCTGGCGGCGTCGTAGGCTAGTTCGCTCGACAGCGTGAACACGCCGTCGACCGGCTGCGGCATGAAGGGACTTACGAGGCGCGCGTCGAGCTTCACCGAGACGCGGTTCGCGTCCGGCAGCAAGCCGACCACCGGGTTGGTGAGCGCGACATCGAACACTTGCGAGACCGTACGCTGATAGGGAAATTTGCGCTGCACCGCGTCCTGCACCTGTTGCCGCGAGAACGTGTACTGCGAGGGGATGAACGGAAAAGTCGACGTCGCGCAGGCTGCGAGCGAAACGGTGATGCCGAGCGCGCTACAGCCTGTCAGCGCGGCAAGCAGGAAGCGGCGCCGGGCCGGCGCAGCGGGTCGAGTCATGCGAAATCTCCTGTGGAAACTTGTACGGGCATGCGATTGCGTTGTTTGTTTTCGGCTTGTGGTTTGCAGTTTGCGGCTTGCAGCGATTCGCTTGCGCGCGTTAGCAGCGAGCCACCGTTTGCGCGTGCGGTTGAGTTTGCGTTTCAAGCTGCATGAGCCACGCGAGGGCCTCGCCGCGGTTCGTGCCGCACATTTCCATCTGCGGTTGCAGACCGGAACAGCACGCCGGTCGCTCCGGCTGGCCGAAGATCGCGCAGCGCAGATCGTCGCCGAGTTGCGCGCAGCGCACGCCCGCCGGCTTGCCGTTCGGCATGCCCGGAATCGGACTCGAAATCGACGGCGCAATACAGCACGCGCCGCAATCGGGGCGGCACGCGTGACCGGCCACGTGGAACGGAGACTCGCGCTTCACGGCGCTGTTCGACACATCACTCACGACATTTTTCCTGAACCCGAAGACGGGCAACGCACTATCAGACCCGCATTGTGCCATCGCATTCCGTGCGACCTTTTTACGCAATCGGGCGAATGCCCGCTCACGTAAACTCGTAGGATCCGAAAGGCCATGCTCAAGAGGCGTCCGCGCGGTTCGATCCGATCGCGCGAACCGCGGCGGTCCGCTTCTTCCTCGATGGCCGCCCGCCAGCCGTCGAGTCCTTCATGTCCATCGCCAGCATGCTGTTCCGCCCTGACCTGCTCGCCAAATACAGTGCGAACGGCCCACGGTATACGTCCTATCCGACCGCCCTGCAGTTCCGCGACAACTTCGATCCCGCCGACTATTTGCGCGCCGCCGCCGACCCGGGCGCGTCGGCCACGGATCTCTCGCTGTACTTCCACATTCCGTTTTGCGACACCGTGTGCTTCTACTGCGGTTGCAATAAGGTCGCCACGAAAAACCGCGCCCATGCGCGTCCGTACCTCGAGCGGCTGAAACGCGAAATAGCTCTGCAGGCGGCATGTTTCGACACGCGGCGTCCGGTGTCGCAATTGCACTGGGGCGGCGGCACGCCGACTTTTCTGTCGCACGACGAAACAGCCGAGTTGATGGCCGCCACGCGAGAGCACTTCACGCTGCTGCCCGATGCTGACGCCGAATATTCGATCGAAGTCGATCCGCGCGAAGCATCGCCTGAGACCATCGCGCATCTGCGGAAGCTGGGTTTCAATCGGCTGAGCCTTGGCGTGCAGGACTTCGATCCGGTCGTGCAGCAGGCAATCAACCGCATTCAACCGCTCGAGATGACCGCCTCGGTGATGCAGGCCGCGCGCGACACCGGCTTTCACTCGATCGGCGTCGATCTGATTTACGGACTGCCGCATCAAACGGTCGAGAACTTCAGCCGTACGCTCGACACGATGCTCGCGCTCGCGCCCGATCGTCTCTCGGTGTTTGCCTATGCGCACATGCCGCAGCTCTTCAAGATGCAACGTCAGATGGACACTGCCACGCTGCCTTCGCCCCAAGTGCGACTCGCGATCCTGCAGCGCGTGGTCGAACGTCTGACGGGCGCGGGTTATGTGTACATCGGCATGGATCACTTCGCGCTGCCCACGGACGAACTCGCGCGCGCGCAAGCGCAACGAACCTTGCACCGTAATTTCCAGGGCTATAGCACGCGGGCTGAATGCGATCTGATCGGCTTCGGCGCATCGTCGATCGGCAAAGTCGGCGACGTGTACGCGCAGAACATCAAGGATCTGCCGGGCTACGCCGCGGCGATCGATGCTGGCAAGCTCGCCATCGCACGCGGCGTGCGCCTTTCCGCCGACGACCGTCTGCGCCGCGACGTGATCACGCAACTCATGTGCAACCTGGAATTGCGCTTCGACGAATTCGAAGCGGCTTATGGCATCCACTTCGCCGAGACGTTCGAGCCGGAGCTGGAGCGTTTGCACGGCTTCGAGCAGGACGGCCTGGTGTCGCTCGCAGCGGACAAGCTTGAAGTGCGGATGGCCGGACGCATGCTGGTGCGCAACATCGCGATGGTGTTCGATCGGTATCTCGGCCAGCAGACACTCGAACGATTTTCCCGCACGGTTTGAAGGCCTTGAGGCGGACGAAAGCAACTGGCTTGCCCGTCGTCGAATTTTCGGCCATAATCTGCGTCTTCGCCGCGCGCCAGCTTCTGACGCGTGCGCTGCAAGACCTGCCCAGGTGGTGAAATTGGTAGACGCAGGGGACTCAAAATCCCCCGCCGCAAGGCGTGCCGGTTCGATTCCGGCCCTGGGCACCAACGAATTCGAAAGACCGCTGTTTCCGTATTTCCTCGAACCCCGCCAGCGCATGCTGCTCGCGGGGTTTGTCGTTTCTGGGCCGCCTGAAAACCTCAACGGACTCAAACGGCGTGAGTGCGAACATCGCCCCTCACGCCATTCGAGACATCTTTACTGCCCCACCACCCGCGCGCCACCGTGCACAGCCGCGCGCCGGCGCTTGAACACATACCCGCCCCACATCACCACGAGCCACGCCGGCACCAACCACACCGACACCGACAGACCCGGCGTCATCGCCAGAATCACTAGGATCAGCGCCATGAACGCGAGGCAGATCCAGTTGCTGACCGGGAACCAGAACGACTTGAACACGAGCGTCTCGCCGGCCGCGACCATCGCCTTGCGCGACTTCAGATGCGTCAGGCTGATCAGCGCCCAGTTCAGCACCAGCGCCGCCACCACCAGCGCCATCAGCAAGCCGAGCGCTTCGGCCGGAATCAGGTAGTTGACGATCACGCACGTAAACGTGGCGAGCGCCGACAACCCGATCGCCATATACGGCACGCCGCGCCGGTCGACCTTCATCAGCGCGCGCGGCGCATTGCCCTGCTCCGCGAGGCCGTACAGCATGCGGCTATTCGCATACACGCCGCTGTTGTACACCGACAGCGCCGCGGTCAACACCACCACGTTAAGGACGTTCGCGGTCAGCGTCGAACCGATCTGCGAGAAGATCATCACGAACGGACTACCGCCGGCCGCCACTTCATTCCACGGGTACAACGACAGCAGCACCGCCAGCGAGCAGATGTAGAAAATCAGAATCCGGTAGATCACCTGATTCACGGCCTTCGGAATGCTCTTCTGCGGCTCGTCGGCTTCCGCCGCCGTAATGCCGATCAGCTCCAGCCCGCCGAACGAAAACATGATGACCGCGAGCATCATGAAGAGGCCATGAAACCCATGCGGGAAAAAGCCGCCGTGGGACCAGAGGTTGGAGATCGAGGCCTGCGGGCCGCCGTGGCCGCTGATCAACAGATAGCCGCCGAACACGATCATGCCGATCACCGCCACGACCTTGATGATCGCGAACCAGAACTCGGTTTCGCCGTAGGCTTTGACGTTGGCGAGATTGATCGCGTTGATCAAGGCGAAACACACCAGCGCCGACACCCACGTCGGCACGCCGGGCCACCAGTAATGCACATAGGTGCCGACGGCGGTCAGCTCGGCCATGCTCACGAGCACATACAGCACCCAGTAGTTCCAGCCGGACAGAAAGCCGGGAAAGTCGCCCCAATATTTGTACGCGAAGTGGCTGAACGAACCGGCCACCGGCTCCTGCGCCACCATTTCGCCCAACTGCCGCATGATCATGAAGGCGATGATGCCGCCGATCGCGTAGCCGAGAATCATCGACGGCCCGGCTGCCTGCAACACGCTGGCGGAGCCGAGAAACAAGCCGGTGCCGATCGCGCCGCCCAGCGCGATCAGTTGGATATGGCGATTCTTGAGCCCGCGCTTCAGGCCGTCTTGCTGCTGTGCACTATTCAACATTGCGCCCCAGTGTATGGATATCGATCACCTGATCGGACTTATGGTCCGGCCCGGCAGAACCTGAAATTTTACCGTGGCCGATAAAGCCTAAATACTGGGAGCAACCCGCGCTTGGTTCTGCGCCGCACTTAACGGCGCGGATAGTGATTGTCACTGGCGCAGGGCTTCTGTATGTTGCCCTAGTCGAGCTTTTCAGCCTTCGGAGATTCAACATGTCGCCCAAACGTTTGCTTTGCGCCGCTGCTTTGTGTCTCTGCTTCACGGGCGCCGCCGCGCTCGCTCAAACCACCGCGCCCGCCGCGGCACCGGCGCCTGCGCCCACCATGGCGCCGAGCATGGCGCCCGCTGCCGAGCCGGCCGACGAGCCGGGCATGGAGGCGAGCGCGCCCGAAGCGCCGGCTCCGGCACCCGTGGCGCCCGCCGCACCGCCCGCCAAGGCCGCCGCCGCGGCGCCCCCCACCGCGCCCATGACCGGGCCAGTGCGCAACGTCGTGCTGGTGCACGGCGCGTTCGTCGACGGCTCGAGCTGGAACGGCGTGGTCGCCAAATTGCAGCAGAAGGGCTATCACGTGAGCTCGGTGCAGAATCCGCTCACCTCCCTCGCCGACGATGTCGCCGCGACCCGCCGCGTCCTCGCGCGTCAGAACGGGCCGACCATACTGGTGGGACACTCGTGGGGCGGCGTCGTGATCACCGAGGCGGGCGCGAACGCGCCGAACGTCGCCGGTCTCGTCTATATCGCGGCGATCGCACCGGACCTGCACGAGTCGACCATGGATCTGATGAAGCGCGCCCCGGCGGCCGCGGGCGCCAGCATCATGACGGATTCGAGCGGCTTCCTCTGGCTCGACCGCACGAAATACCACGCGGACTTCGCCGCGGACGTCCCTGAGAATCTGACGCGCGTACTGGCCACCGCCCAGGTACCGATCGCCGCGACAGCATTTAATGAAACGGTCAGCCAGGTCGCGTGGAAGGAAAAGCCGTCGTGGTACGTGCTCACGACGCGCGACCGGGCGGTGTCGCCGGACGTGGAAAAATTCATGGCCGACCGGATGGGCGCCAAGATCGTGCCGATGGCGTCGAGCCACCTGGCACCCGTGTCGCACGCGGGCGCGATTGCCGACGTGATCGATCGCGCGGCGCGCGAATTGAGCCGGCAGCAGTAGTCCCGTTCAGGCGTATGCGCGTATCCCATCGCGCATACGCCTGTCGAAACAAACCAACCCCAACGCGTTTCAGCGCAGATTCGTGGTCGCCAGTTCGACGACCTCGTCACCGCGGCCGTTCAGCACGGCCCGCAGCATATACAGGCTGAAGCCCTTGGCCTGCGCCCACTGGATTTTCGGCGGCATTGCGAGTTCGTGCTTCGCGGTCACCACGTCGATCACCGCCGGGCCCGGATGCGCGAACGCTTCGCGCAATGCCGGCTCGATGTTCTCGGACAGCTCGATTCGGACACCATAGATTCCCGCGCCGCGCGCGATCGCCGAGAAGTCGGTCGTGGCCAGATCGGTGCCGGCCTCGAGATAGCCGCCCGCCTTCATCTCCATCGCGACGAAGCCGAGCGTGCTGTTGTTGAACACCACGACCTTGATCGGCAGATTGAGCTGACGCGCGGTGAGCAGATCGCCGAGCAGCATCGACAGGCCGCCGTCGCCCGATAGCGAAATCACCTGGCGGCCCGGCTCGGCTGCCTGCGCGCCCAAGGCCTGCGGCATCGCGTTGGCCATCGAGCCGTGATTGAACGAGCCGTGCAGCGTGCGCTTGCCGTTCATGGTCAGATAACGCGCGGCCCAGAGCGTCGGCGTGCCGACGTCGACGGAGAACACCGCGTCTTCGTTGGCGACCTTGTCGACGATGCTGGTGAGGTATTGCGGATGAATGGCGCGCCCCGGATCGGACGGCCGCGCGAGGTCGTCGAGGTCCTTGCGCGCGCTCGCATAGTGCTTGCGCGCATTCTCGAGGAAGCGCCGGTCGGTCTTGCGCTTGAGCTTCGGCATCAGCGCCTGCAAGGTCGCCTTCACATCGCCAACCAGACCGAGCTTCAACGGCGCGCGCTTGCCCAGCGCGGAGCCGCGCCGGTCGATTTGCACCACGTTGCCATGCGACGGATAGAAGTTGCGATACGGGAAATCGGTGCCGAGCATCACGAGCGTGTCGCACGACATCATCGCGTGGTAGCCGGAGCTGAAGCCGATCAGCCCGGTCATGCCGACGTCGAACGGGTTGTCCCACTCCACGTATTGCTTGCCGCGCAACGCATGCACGGTCGGCGCGCCGAGCTGATCGGCGAAGGCGACCACTTCATCGTGCGCGCCGGCGCAGCCGCTGCCGCACAGCAGCGTCACGCCGCCCGCCTGGTTGAGCAGATCGGCGAGCCGGTCGAGATCCGCCTCGGACGGCACCACCGTCGAGCGTTCCAACGTGCCGGCCCACGCCGGCGTTTCCTCCGGCGCTTCGCCCAGCGCGACATCGCCCGGCAGCACGATCACGGCAACGCCGCGTTCTTCGATCGCGGTGCGCATGGCGCGCGCCAGCACGCGCGGAAACTGCGACGGGTTCGTCACCAGTTCGACGTAGTGACTGCACTCCTTGAACAGCTCTTGCGGATGGGTTTCCTGAAAGTAGCCGAGCCCGATCTCCGACGACGGAATGTGCGCCGCAATCGCGAGCACAGGCTGATGATTGCGATGGCAGTCGTACAGGCCGTTGATCAGGTGCAGATTGCCGGGACCGCAACTGCCCGCGCAGACGGCGAGCTTGCCGGTCGCGGCGGCATCGGCGCCGGCGGCGAAGGCGGCCACTTCTTCGTGGCGCGTGTGCATCCAGCGAATCGAACCGAGGCGCTGCAAGCTATCCGACAGGCCGTTCAGGCTGTCGCCCGTCACGCCCCAGATTCGCTCGATGTCTGCCGCCGCCAGTGTTTTGGCCAGATAATCCGCGATAGTCTGCTTACCCATGCTGTACTCCGCTCAGTGAGAAAGACGCTGCCTCCGGAATGCAGGAGAGTAACGCTTCCTCACGAAACGTGCCGTCACGGTGCCGCTGTAAGCGTGGTGAAATGGCCGCGCCTGGGAGGACAGCCAGTTGTCGCGCGATCAGCGCAGCATGAACGACATCGCCGACAGGCAATTCAGCATGCGCACCACATGTTCCGCCGACGCCGCGCTAAAGCGCAGCGTGACCGCATCGACGCGCGTGAGCGTCGGCCATTGGCAGAACAGATCGGCGAGCGCGCTGGTTTGCACGCGCAGTTCGCATTCCACTGGCTTCGCTTCGGCGCGTGTGGATTCTCGTGCGTGTCCTTTGGCGAGATGCTGCTGGACCACTTCACGCGCGGCGGCTTCGATAGCGGCGCGCGCGCTTGCCGGCGATTGCGTGACGCCGCTCGCGTGCCCCGTCGCGCTCTTGGTGACGACAAACCGCGCGCCAGGAAAACGCGGCGCGGTTTCTTCGGCGAAGACGTCATCGCCGGATAAAAGCGCGACCTGTACGCCATATTCTTCCGCCAGCGCGCCATAGACGCCCGCCTCGCCGACCTCGACACCGTTCAGCGAAACGCGAGCGAAGGCAAAGCTGTTGATGGTGTGCGCGAGGATGCCGCGCGTTTGCGACATCGCGTGATAGCCGATCATGAAGACCAGCGCCGCGCCGTATTCGAGCCCGGCCATCATGCCAAGCGTGCGCGGCTTGCCGAGCACCACCTGGGCGCGCGCATCGAGCAGGTCGGGCAGCAGATTGCGAAAGCCGCCGTGAGAGTCATTGACCCATACGCGCGTCGCGCCGCCGGCGAATGCGCCTTCGATTGCGGCGTTGGCTTCGAGCGTCATCCAGCGGCGTGCCGCTTCGTATTCGCCGTTGCCCGCGCGCGTTTGTTCAGGATGAAACACACCGGCGATGCCTTCGATGTCGGTGGAAATGAGGACTTTCATCAGGGAGTGGGCTTGAGTAGTTGGGCGAGATCGGGGACTGAGTCACGCAGCGATAGCCGCCGGTGGCCGTCGCACCCGGTGACGGACGCAGCGCTCCACAACGCATCGAGAATCGCCTGCTCCACGCTGTCCGCGCACGCGCGAAAGAGCGGGTCCAGACGCTCGTCGGCGAGCAATGGCGGGAGCGTGATGAAGTCGGCGCCGTGCGGCACGGTATAGGCCGTCGAAAATGCGAGTGCGATATCGCCGCTGCCGTGGCCGTACACCGAGCCGGTGCGCGCAAGACCCGCGGCCGCACGCAATGAGAGACGCTTGAGCTGGCGCGCGTCGAGCGGCGCGTCGGTGGCGACGATCATGATGATCGAGCCTTGCTCCGGCTTCGTTGCCGCCGCCGCCGCCGTCGCCGCTTTGGCCGCGCGTGCGGCCAGCACACGGCCGAGCGGCGTGCCGTCGACGGTCAGCATCGGCAGGCGGCCGAAGTTCGCCAGCACGAGTGCGCCGACGGTATAGCAACGGCTCGCTATGCTCACCACACGCGACGCATTGCCGATGCCGCCCTTCAGATCGAAGCACGACATGCCCCGGCCCGCGCCGACCGATCCACTCACGACATCCGCGCTGGCCGCTGCATACGCATCGTCGAAATGCTGCGCGGTGACGGCGAGTGCCTGGATATCGTTCAGATACCCGTCATTGCATTCGAACACCAAGGGATTGACCGTCGACCACTCGCGCCCGATCTGCGGATTCGCGCGAATGGCCGCACGAATCTGCGCCTGCGCGACGGCGGCAACGCCGAATGTGTTGGTCAACGCGACCGGCGTTTCCAGCGTGCCGAGTTCCTCAACTTGCACGAGCCCAATGCTTTTGCCGAACCCGTTGATCACCGACGACGCCGCCGGCACCTTGTCGAGAAACGAATCGCCGTCGTGCGGACGAATCACGGTCACGCCGGTTTGCACGGCACCCTGATCGAGCGTGCAATGACCAACCGTCACGCCCGGCACATCGGCAATCGTGCCGAGCGGACCCGCCGGCAACGTACCGATATGCGGCGCGTTCTGAACCCAAGTCGAATTCATGGCCGGTCGAGCTTCGGATCGAGCGCATCGCGCAAACCGTCGCCGAGCAGGTTGAACGCCAGCACGGTCAGGAAAATCGCCAGGCTCGGAAACAGCGCGATATGCGGCGCGGTGACCATGTCGGCGCGCGCTTCGTTGAGCATCGCGCCCCACTCCGGCGTCGGCGGCTGCGCGCCGAGCCCGAGAAACGACAAACTTGCGGCGGTGATGATCGAAGTGCCGATACGCATCGTGAAGTACACCACCACCGAGGAAATCGTCCCCGGCAGAATGTGCCGCACGATGATCGTCCAATCCGACGCGCCGATGCTGCGCGCCGCCTCGATATACGTGAGCTGCTTGAGCATCAGGGTATTGCCGCGCACGAGCCGCGCGAACGCCGGAATGCTGAAGATCGCGACCGCGCAGATCACGTTGATCATGCCGTTGCCGAGAATTGCCACCACGCCGATGGCCAGCAGAATGCCGGGAAAGGCGAACAGCACATCGGCGACGCGCATCGTGATGCGATCCCACCAGCCTTCGTAGTAGCCGGCCAGCAGGCCGAAGAACGTGCCGATCACCGCGCCGATCGCAACGGACAGAAAGCCCGCTTCGAGCGAAATGCGCGAACCCGCCAGAATGCGGCTGAAAATATCGCGGCCCAGCGAATCCACGCCGAACCAGTGCGCGGCGGACGGCCCTGCATTCAACGCGTCGTAGTCGAAGAAATTCTCCGGATCGTACGGCACGATATGCGGCGCAATGATCGCGACCGCAATCAACAGCAGCACGAAGATGCCGGCGCCGAGCGCCACGTGCTGCTTACGGAATTTGCGCCAGAACTCGCTCCACGGCGTGCGGATCGCGCGTTCTGCTTTGGCGGCTTGCGCCGCGGTCGGCTCGGTGGCGGTCGTGCTCATGCGGGCCTCACTTGAAACGGATGGTCGGGTTGATCACGGCGTACAGCACGTCCACGACCAGATTGATGATGATGAATTCCAGCGAGAACAACAGCACTTCGGCCTGAATCACCGGATAGTCGCGCATCGATACCGCGTCCACCAGCAGGCGCCCGAGGCCCGGCCAGTTGAACACCACTTCGACCACGATCGAGCCGCCCAGCAGAAAGCCGAATTGCAGGCCCATCATCGTGATCACGGGAATCATCGCGTTGCGCAGGCAGTGTTTGACGATCACGAGACGTTCGGGCACGCCCTTGGCGCGCGCGGTGCGCACGAAATCTTCGTTCATCACTTCGACGAACGACGCGCGGGTGAAGCGTGCCATCACCGCCGCGACGGCCGCGCCAAGCGTGAGCGACGGCAGCACGTAGCTCTGCCACGAGCCATCGCCGACAATAGGCAGCCAGCCGAGCTTCACCGAAAAAATCTCCATCAGCAGCATGCCGAGCGCGAATGCGGGAAATGAAATGCCCGACACCGCGAGCGTCATGCCGAGCCGGTCGGGCCAGCGGTTGCGCCACACGGCCGAGACGATGCCGATGCCCATGCCCAGCACGACCGCCCACACCATGCTGGCGAGCGTGAGCAGCAGCGTGGGCATGAAGCGCTCGCCGATTTCCTGGCTGACCGGACGCTTGCTGCGCGTCGAGATGCCGAAGTCGCCGTGCGCGATCTTCACGAAGAAGCTGGCGAATTGCTGCGGCATCGGCTTGTTCAGGCCGAGGTCGGCACGCACCAGCGCGACGGTCGCCTCGTCCGCATCGGGACCGGCGGCGAGCCGCGCCGGATCGCCCGGCAACAGATGCACGAACAGGAACACCAGCACGGCGACGATAAAGAGCGTCGGCAGGAGGCCAAAGAGACGTTTGACGAGGAAGTTCAGCATGACATCCAATCCGGCAATGATGCGGGCAACGAAAGATCTTGTGCGGCGCGTAATGGTGCAAAGCAGCCCCGTGCGGCACGGCGTGCCAATGAAACGACACGCCGGCGCGCACGGTCAGCTCATTACTTGATCGCGATCTCGTCGAAATTGAACGAACCGTCCGGCGCCACATAGGCACCCGACAGGCGCTTGCTGCGCGCGTACACGACCTTCTCCTTGACGAGGAAGATCCACGGCGCGTCGGCCCAGATGCGCTTTTGCGCGTCGGTGTAGAGCTCGGCCTTCTTCGTGCGGTCGGTGGTTTCGAGTGCCTGCTTCAGATCGCTGTCGACGGTGTCGTTCTTGTAGTACGCCGTATTGACCATCTTCGGCGGGAACGAGACCGACGCGAGCAGCGGCGTGATCGCCCAATCCGCTTCACCCGTCGACGACGACCAGCCCGCGTAGTACATACGCACCGGCGCCGTCGCGGCGTCCTGCGCGCTTTCCACCTTGGCGACGCGCTGACCCGCCTCTAGCGCTTCGACCTGCGCCTTGATGCCCACTTGCGCGAGTTGCTGCTGCACGAACTGAATCACCTTCTGCGCGGTCGAGTAGTTATACGCGGACCACAGCGTGGTTTCAAAACCGTTCGGATAGCCCGCTTCTTTCAGCAAGGCGCGCGCCTTCGCCGGATCGTACGGCCACGGGCCCTGCTTCACCGCGTAGTCAACGCCTTGCGGCACCACGCCGTCGGCCGGCGTCGCGTAACCGGCGAACACGACCTTGGTGAGCGCGTCCTTGTTGACCGCATAGTTCAGCGCTTCACGCACCTTCGGATTGTCGAACGGCTTCTGGTTCACGTTCAGGCTGATGTAGCGCTGAATGATCGACGGCGACGCGATCAGATCGACCTTCGGGCTCGACTGCAATTGCGCGGCCTGTTCGAACGGCACCTGGAACGCGAAATCCGCTTCGCCGGTGCGCATCAACGCAGCGCGCGTGTTGTTGTCGACCACCGGCTTCCAGTCGATCGCGTCGACCTTCGGGTAGCCCTTCTTCCAGTAGCCGGCGAACTTCTTCACCGTCAGATCGCCCGCCGGATCCCACTTCACCAGTTCGAACGGGCCCGTGCCGACCGGATGGAACGCGATGTCCTTGCCGTACTTCTTCAGCGCGTCCGGCGAAATCATCACCGCCGACGGATGCGCCAGCACGTTGACGAACGCCGAGAACGGCGCCTTCAGCGTGATCCTCACCGTGTACGGATCGACCACTTCTGTCTTCTCGATGCGGTTGAACATGTTGTAGCGCTTGAGCTTGTTCGCCGGATCGGTGACGCGGTCGAAGTTCGCTTTCACCGCGGCGGCGTTGAAGTCGGTGCCGTCCTGGAACTTCACGCCGTGGCGCAGTTTGAACGTGTAGACCTTCGCATCCGGGCTGGCTTCGTAGCTATCGGCCAGCACGTTGACCAGCTTCATGTCCTTATCGAACCCGAACAGCCCTTGATAGAACGACTTGGCGACGGCTTGCGAGAGCGTGTCGTTGGCATCGTACGGATCGAGCGTCGTGAAGGTCGAGGCGACGGCCATCACGGCCGTGGTGTCGGCATGCGCCGCATTGCCCGCGAGCATCGCGAACACCACCGCGCCGCCGCTGATCAGCGCGCGCAAACGAAACGGAGAAGACGGGACCAGCAGGTTCATGAGGTTGGCTCCAGGCTGCGAAATGAAAACAGGTTGTGATGCTGCGAGAAGAAGCGTGTTGCTTTAGGTTTTTAGTACGCGCCGCCCACACGATGCTGGGCGACGAAATGATCCGGTCCGACCGCAACGAGCGGCGCCACGACGGGTTCATCGTGTAGTGCACGGATCGGGCTCGGAATCTCATCGGCGGTGAGCATGCGTTTCGCGTGACGGCGCGCCGGATCGGCGACCGGCACCGCGCCCATCAGCTTGCGTGTGTAGGGATGCTGTGGCGCTTCGAACACCGCGCGGCGCGGACCGATTTCGACGATCTGGCCGAGGTACATCACCGCGACCCGATGACTGACGCGTTCGACCACCGCCATATCGTGCGAAATGAACAGATACGCGACGCCGAGTTCACGCTGCAAATCGAGCATCAGATTGACGATCTGCGCTTGCACGGAGACGTCGAGTGCGGACACGGATTCGTCGGCGATCACGACTTTGGGGTTCAACGCCAGTGCCCGCGCAATCGCGATGCGTTGCCGTTGACCGCCGGAGAATTCGTGCGGATAGCGTCGCGCGGCTTCAGGCGGCAGGCCGACTTTTTCGAGCAGCCACGCCACGCGCGCCTGCGCTTGCGCACCCTGCGCGACGCCGTGCACGAGCAGCGGCTCCATGATCGAGAAGCCGACGGTCAAGCGCGGATTCAGCGAGGCGAACGGGTCCTGGAAAATAAACTGGATATCGCGGCGCAGCGCCTGCAACGCGGGGCCGGTCAGCGAACTGATTTCCTTGCCATTGAATTCGATCGACCCGCTTTGACTTTCGACGAGACGCAGCAGCGAGCGGCCCGTGGTCGATTTGCCGCAACCCGACTCGCCGACCAGCGCGAGCGTTTCGCCGGGCCGCAAATCGAAGCTGACTTTTTCCACCGCGTGCACGCGGCCCGTCAGGCGGCCGAACAATCCGCTCTTGACCGGAAAGCGCGTGACCAGATCGCGAACCCGCAGAATCGGCGGCGTGGTTTCTTGCACTAGCGGCTGCGTTTCTGCGGCGACGGCGGCAGCGGGACGCACGGCCTGATCGGTGCCGCTCAGGCTCGCCTGCTCGACGGTCAGGATCGGAAACTTGGCCGGCTGATCCGTGCCTTGCATCGCACCGAGACGCGGCACCGCGGCGAGCAACGCCTTCGTATAAGGATGCGACGGCGCGGCGAACAACGCGTCGGACGCGCCCTCTTCCACCTTCTCGCCGCGATACATCACGAGCACGCGATCGGCCACTTCGGCGACTACGCCCATGTCGTGCGTGATGAAGATCACGCCCATGTTCATCTCGTCCTGCAAGCCGCGAATCAATTGCAGGATCTGCGCCTGGATCGTCACGTCGAGCGCGGTGGTCGGTTCGTCGGCGATCAGCAGCGCCGGCTTGCACGACAGCGCCATCGCGATCATCACGCGCTGGCGCATGCCGCCCGACAGTTGATGCGGAAAACGCGCCGCCACGCGCCGCGCTTCCGGAATGCGCACGAGTTCGAGCAGGCGCAGCGTCTCGGCGTGCGCGGCGGAGCGGCTCTTGCCCTGATGCAAGGCGATGGCCTCGCTGATCTGATCGCCCACCGTGAAGACCGGATTGAGTGATGTCATCGGCTCCTGAAAGATCATCGCGATGTCGGCGCCGCGAATCGAACGCATCGTGCCGGACGACGCTTTCGCGAGGTCGAGCACGCTGCCGTCGCGGCGCCGGAAAGCGATGCTGCCGCCGGCAAGGCGCCCACCGCCATGCTCGATCAGCCGCATCAACGCGAGTGAAGTGACCGATTTGCCCGAACCCGATTCGCCGACGATCGCCAGCGTCTCGCCACGCTCGACTGTCAGCGAGAGATTGCGCACCGCGTTGAAGGTGGTGTCGCCGCTGCGGAATGCGACCGACAGATCGTCGACCGCGAGCACGCGTTGCGGCGGCAAGGTTTCGATAAGCGGACGGGCGGTGTGCGATGAGGTCGGCACGGTGGTTCCTTTGAATTCGAACGCGGCTAACGGGGGTTCATGCTGTAAGCGGCCAGACTGACTAGCGGTAAATCGCCGTCACCGGCGCTTCGCCGAGCCGCGCAAAACCGCGATACATGCCTTCGGTATTGAACGGCAGCGTGACATTGCCGCGCGCATCGACGGCAATCAGGCCGCCGCGTCCGTCGATCTTCGGCAGGCGGTTCATCACCACGTCGTCGGCTGCTTCCTGCAACGACACATTGCGGTAAGCCATTTGCGCGGCGACATCGTAGGCCGCGACCATGCGCATGAACATTTCACCCGAGCCGGTGGTCGAGACCGCGCAGGTCGCGTCGTCCGCATAGCAGCCCGCGCCGATTAGCGGCGTATCGCCGACCCGGCCGGCCTGCTTGTTGGTGACGCCGCCCGTCGATGTCGCTGCCGCCACGTGTCCGTGCTGATCGAGCGCGACGGCGCCGACGGTGCCGAACTTGCGGTTCGGATCGATCGGTTCGTGCGGCGTCGGATCGTCGTCACTGGGAGACGGCGCGGCGGCGAGCGTGGCGCCGTCGTGATCGAGCATGGCGCGCTGTTGCCCGCGCGCGATCAGCCATTGGCGATGGCGCGCTTCGGTATGGAAATACTCGGGCTCGGCGAATTCGAGTCCTTGCGCGGCGGCGAACGCTTCCGCGCCTTCGCCGGTGAACAGCACATGCTCGCTGCGTTCGAGCACGCGGCGCGCCGCCAGAATCGGATTGCGCACGCGCTTTACGCAGCAGATCGCGCCGGCGTCGAGCGTGCTGCCGTCCATGATCGCCGCGTCGAGTTCGTGCGTGCCGGCCGCGGTGTAGACCGCGCCGCGGCCCGCGTTGAAGAGCGGGCAGTCTTCGAGCAGGCGTACGGCTTCGCTGACGGCGTCGAGCGCGCTGCCGCCGTCGGCGAGCACGCGCTGGCCGGCGCTCAGCACCGCGTGCAACGCGGCGTGGTAGTCGGCTTCGGCGCTGGCCGACATCGACGAGCGCAGGATCGTCCCTGCCCCGCCATGAATGGCAATGACTGCGTTGGAGTTCATCGTTTGGCTTTCGTAGTGCGAGGAGTGCGGGAAGTTCGGGTGGTTCGGGTCGCGCCGCGCGCGGGCCGCGCGCTCGTGCCGGCAGCCTCGGCTTGCGGGTCGACGAGCCACGGCAGCAGGAATTCGCTGACTTCGGCGGCGGCCTTCACCGAGCGTTTGGCCCGATACGCCACCGCGTCGCACAGCGCCTCGATCACGGCGAGCACGGCCGAATCGGCATTCGCCGCGAGCCGCCGGTCGGCGCGGACGTAGAGCGAGATGTCGGCGAACTGCGCGAGCGGCGAACGCGGACTGTCGGTAAGCGCGAGCACGCGAGCGCCACGGCCCGCCGCACGATGCGCGAGCTCGATCGTGTCTTCGACGTAACGCGGAAAAGCGATACCGATGACGAGGTCGCCCTCGTTGGAAGCAAACAGACGCCGCGCGGCGTGCGACGGTCCGCCCATTAGCGCGAGCGACTGCACGTTGTCGTGATACGGCATCAGGCCGTGTTCCATCAGACCCGCGAGAAACGCGCTGGCGCCGAAGCCGAGCACAAACACGCGGCGCGCGGCGATGATCGCTTCGACGGCGGCTTCGGCCGCGGCGCTGTCGATCGCCGTGCGGGTGGCGTGCAGATTGTTGGCGGCCTGTTCGAGCGATGCGTCGACCACATCGTCGCCGGCTGCGAGCGACTCCTGCGCACTGCGCAAGCGCTCGACCGGTGCGAGCGTCGCCTCGAAGCCGCGGACCAGCGCCTCACGAAACTGCGGATAGCCGTCGAAACCGAGCGCGCGCGCAAAGCGATTCGCCGTCGCCACCGACGCACCGACCACGCTGGCCAGCTCGTCGATCCGCATGGTCGCCGCGCGAAACAGATTGGCCAGCACGTAGTCGCCCATGCGCCGATGAATCGGCGTGAGGGTCGGCATGGCCGCGGCGATACGCGCGGCGATGGCCTGCTCGGCGGAATCGGAAGCAACGGACGGTTGATGAATCATGCGAGGGCGCGGTGCTTGGGGGCGTAATGAAAATGAATGAAAGTATATTTACACGGAAATCTCGCAGAAAAAAATTCATTTTCATTTTCGAGGGTTTTCACCGACGACCCGCGTACAAACTACGCATCCCAATCGCTCACCGGCGCGGCTTCGTGAAAATCTGTTTTCAGCAAGCCGCGGCGCTTTGCTCCGGAATGCGCGCAAGCCGCGCCGCCGGCGACATGACGATGATCAGCGCCTGCACGAGGAAGGCGGCCGCAGCAGCGACCAGACACGCGTCCATGCCCCAGCGCGCGCTGATTGCGGCACCGAGCAATGCACCGAGCGGCCGCGCACCGTAGGTAGCGGTGCTGTTGAGCGCGGAGACGCGCCCCATCATCCGTTCGGGCGTGATGGCCTGGCGCAGCGTGGTCGAGCCGACCACCCACAGAATCGGTCCGGCGCCGAGCAGGAAGAAGCTCAGCGTCGCCAGCCAGAACGACGGCGCAACGAGTGTCGCCACCATCACGAGCGACGCGAGCAGTCCGCACGACGGCCCGATGATCAGCACACGGCCGAATGCGAGGCGTCGCGCGATGGCGGACGCGGCGAGCGCGCCGCACACCATGCCGACACCGTAGGCGCCGAGCGTCACGCCGACCGCCGACGCGCTCAGACCCAGCCGATGCACCGCGTACGGTACATATACCGCTTGCAGCACGAAGAAGCCGAGGTTGAAGAACACCGCGGTCGCGAGCATCGGACGCAGCAGCGCGTCGCGCAGCACGAAACGCGTACCGTCGCGCAGTTCCAGCATGAAGTGACGCTGCGGTGCGGCCGCGCGCGGCGGCTCGCGCAAGCCCCCCAGCAACGCGACGGCCAACCCCGACAGCGCGGCCGCGCAGCCATATGCCCAACCCGCGCCGATCCAGCCGACCAGCAGTCCGCCGAGCGCCGGCCCCGCGGAATACGCCACGCTGCGCGCAAGTTCCAGCCGGCCGTTCGCGCTGGCGTAGGCTTCGCGCGGCACGAGCGCGGGCACCAGAGAAGGCGCCGCGACGTTGAAGGCCACCGTGCCGGTCGCGGCGATGAAGCCGAGCGCGGCGAGCAGCGGCAAGCTCAACGCATGGGTCATCACGAGCAGCAGCACGCACAGCATGGCGATCACGCGCACGCTTTCAGCGAGCGTCATCAACGTGCGGCGCGAGCGACGGTCGGCCCAGACGCCGAGCGGTATCGACAGCAACAGGAACGGCAGCGTCTGCGCGGCTTGCAGCAGACCCGTGTCGCGCGCGTCGGCGCCGAGTGCGAAGACCGCGACGAGCGGCGCCGCGGCGAGGCTGATCTGCTCGGCGGATTGCGCGACCAGGTTCGACCACGCGAGCCGCTGAAAGGCGGCCGGCAGTCGGTGTACGGATAACGTGGAGGATGGGGCGTGCATCGATGAGCTCCTGCGACGGGACATGGAAGCGTTCATCGTGGTCCGACTCGCGCCGTGGGGCGCTCCGCTTCTTGCGGTGTTATTCTTCGCTCGCCATGAATCTCGAAAGCATTCTCTTCACTCAAGGTTTCGGCTCGCGCCGCCAATGCCGCGCGCTGATCGCCGACGCGCGCGTGAGCATCGGCGGCGCTGTCTGCACCGATGCCGACGCCGATTTCCCCACCGGCGACACTACCTTCTCCTTCTGCGTGGACGGCGTCGTCTGGCCGTATCGCGAGCAGGCCTATTTGCTGCTGAACAAGCCGGCGGGCTACGAGTGTTCGCGCGATCCGCAGCATCATCTGAGCGTGTTCAGTCTGTTGCCGCCGCAGTTCGCCGAGCGCGGCGTGCAATGCGTGGGCCGGCTCGATCAGGACACGACCGGCCTGCTGCTGCTCTCCGACGACGGCAAGTTCGTGCACCTGTTCACGTCGCCGAAACGCAAAGTGCCGAAGGTGTATGTCGCGACCACGCGTCATCCGATCGACGACGCGCAATTGAGCGCGCTGCGCGACGGCGTGCTGCTGCACGGCGAGCCCAAACCGATTGCAGCCGTCGACGCAAAGGCACGCGGCGATCACGCGCTCGCGCTCACCGTGATGGAAGGCAAGTATCACCAGGTCAAGCGGATGATCGCCGCAGCCGGCAACCGCTGCGAGGCGCTGCATCGCGAGCGGATCGGCGGACTTGCTTTGCCCGAAACGCTTGCGCCAGGCGCGTGGCAATGGCTCGATGAAACCGACCTCGGATCTCTACGGAGCGGGTAAACCGGTAGCGCCCATTTAAGCTCTTGATGCAGCAGGAAATCGCATGCGCGGCTGCGCACATAGCGCGCGCGGCGCCTGCTCGCGCGCTGCGTCGCAGCATGATCTTCCTTACACCTCGCCCTATACTCGTTTAAACAATGACTACAAAGGGTTCAGGGAGGGGCGCCATGATCATCCAAAACGGTTTCCAGATTCCGGCGGTGATGATTGCTTTTCTGTGCCTTGGACTGGTCGTGATCGGCGGCTTGCTGGTCATGATGCGGCTGCGGCACAAATATCATCCGAACCTGATCGGCGCATTGATCGGCGCGATGCTGTGTTTCCTGCTGCTGGAAGCATTGCCCGCGCTGACGTAGGCCTCGCGACGCCGCGCCGCGCCGCTGCAGTGGAGCGCGGCGCGGGTCGGATTTTTTCCGGGCGGTGCCTGGAGAGATGGCTTTTTGCCGCGCTTTTTTGTGGGTTTTTGCGGTGTGTGGGAAGGTTGAAGCGACGCTCTTCAACCTTCCCTTTCAGACCTTCACGCCTTCACGCCTTCACGCCTTCACGCAGAAAATCTTCGACGCTCGGATACCGCAAGCGCACGCGCAATTCCTCTTTGAGACGCCGATTCACCAGCCGCCTCGATTCACGCATGAAAGACAGCAAGGTCGGCTCGATCTGCGACTCTGCTTCGGCTCGCGTAATGCGTGGCGCACGCGCGAGGCCGAACGCATCGGCGACTTCGTCGAAGTACTCGCCCATTTTTAGCGACGTGTCGTCGGACGCGTGGACCACGCGCCCCGGCCGCCCATGTGTGGCGAGGCGCACGAGGATCGCGGCCAGATCGTCGGCGTGAATGTGATTGGTGTAGACGTCGTCGGCATCGATCAAGGCCGGCGTGCGCTTTTCGAGCCGCGCAAGCGGCAGGCGGTTGCCCGCATAGATGCCCGGAATCCGCGCGATGCTCGCCGCGACGCTGCCGCGCGCGGTCGCGCGCCGCAATTGCCGTTCGGCCGAGACACGGCGCTTGGCGCGCGGATTGGCTGCTTGCGTCACGCGGGTCTCGTCGATCCACGCGCCGCCGCAGTCGCCATAGACGCCCGTTGTGCTCGCGTACACGAGTCGCACCGGTGCGCGCGAACCGGCGGTCCGGCGCACCCCGTCGGGTACAATATCGGCTGTTCCAGATTCCGCCCACGAGGCACGAAGTTGGCGCAACCGCCCCACCGGCGAAACGGCAGGCGCCACAGCGGCCCGCGCTGAATCGCGGCGCGCGCCCAGCGTAGCGAGCAAGGCGCGGGTACGGCGGTCGTCGTCGCCGGTTTTCTGCGGTGGCGCGAGATGCAGCACCGTCGGCGCGAGGCCCGCGAGCCGTTTCAGGCTGCGGCGCACATCCAGATCGCCGACCAGCGGCGTCACGCCCGCCGCGCGCAACTCGGCGCAGCGCCCGGCGTGACTGGTCAGCGCGAAGACATGCGCGCGTGGCCGCAGCAAGGGCACGCAGCGCATGCCGACATCGCCGCAACCTACGATTAACACGCGCGGCCGGCGGAAGTTTCGTGTCGCTTTCATAGTTGACGCATTGTAGCCGTCACGCGCGGCAGGCACCGCGCCGTTGACACGGCAGCTCCGATAACGATTACCGACTTTTTCGATTTCGAACACTTTATGGCATTTAACGTCACGCTCCGGCAAAGCGGCCGGCAGTTTCAGGTAGAACAGGACGAACCGGTGCTGAGCGCCGCCTTGCGCCAAGGTATTGGCCTGCCGTACGGCTGCAAGAACGGCGCTTGCGGTTCGTGCAAGGGCACTGTGGTCAGCGGGGAAATCGAGCAGCGTGCGCATTCGTCGTCGGCTTTGTCGAACGACGAAAAAACGCGCGGAATGGCGCTCTTCTGCTGCGCGACTGCCTGCACCGATCTCGAAGTGGATATCCGCGAAGTGGCGGGCGTCGGCGACGTGCAGGTCAAGAAACTGCCGTGCCGCGTGAACGCGATCGAGCGCAAGGCCGACGACGTCGTCGTGCTGAAGCTGCAATTGCCCGCCAACGAGCGGCTGCAATATCTCGCCGGCCAGTACCTCGAATTCATTCTGAAAGACGGCAAGCGCCGCAGCTATTCGATGGCGAACGCACCGCACACGGAAGGCCCGATCGAATTGCACATCCGTCACATGCCCGGCGGCGCCTTCACCGATCACGTGTTCAACGCCATGAAGGAGCGCGACATTCTGCGCTTCGAAGCGCCGCTCGGCACGTTCTTCCTGCGTGAAGATTCGGACAAGCCGATCGTGCTGCTCGCCTCGGGTACGGGCTTCGCGCCGCTGAAGGCAATCGTCGAGCACGCGGTGTTCAAGAACCTGAACCGGCCGATGACGCTCTACTGGGGCGCTCGTCGCAAGAAGGATCTGTATTTGCTCGAACTAGCCGAGCAATGGGCGCGCGAGATTCCGAACTTCAAGTTCGTGCCGGTGCTGTCGGAGCCGGACGCGGGCGACGCATGGACCGGCCGCGTCGGCTTCGTGCATCGCGCGGTGATCGAGGACTTGCCGGATCTGTCGGCGTATCAGGTGTACGCGTGCGGCGCGCCGGTGATGGTCGAGTCGGCGCAGCGCGATTTCACGCAGCATCACGGTCTGCCGGAAGACGAGTTCTACGCGGATTCGTTCACGAGCGCAGCGGATCTCGCGAACGCGGTTTGATGGGAGAGGCGTCGGCGCAGATGCGTCGATGCTCGCTATGCGGACTTCTGGAAGCGCGGCTATGCAAATGGCCGCGCTTCGCGCATTGATGATTTGCACCGGCGCAAGTCTCGATTCTGAGCCGAAGTACGTGCGCCTGATTCTCGAGCGCGGCATGCTCGGACTGCAGCATTTTATGCAATGCGGTGCGGCCATCGCTGCCGGCCGTTCCCAGATTCGAAGCCAGAAAATTCACCGCGTTCAGTGTGTCGAATAGCCGGTGACCATACACCGGGTCATGATGTGCGACGCGATTGCGTGTCCGGTAGATGCGCTCCAGTTGAACAGCGACCGCAGACCGGTCGATCCGCTTGTTCGGGAAAATCGGCTTCAGCGCTGGTTTCCATAGCGTCTGTTCGTAATCGCGGGAAAAAAGGCGCTTCCAGAAGTACATCGTGAGTTGGGTAATCACCTGACCACTTCTAACAGCGATCGCTTTTTGCCGCGCATCGACCCGATACTCATGTTCCAGGCCCGGCGGCACACCGCGACGAAACGCGGCTTGATCGAGTGCGCGCTTGTCGGAAGCTGTCAGCTTGGCATACGCTGCGCGCTGTGCACCGCGAACCGCCGCTTCGATCTTGCCTCGCTCCTCGTCCTTCCAGGCGACGGTGGACGACACAACCAGCCGTCTACGCCGAAGTGGTCGCCCAGCCTGTCGCACACCGCATTGCGCAGTGCTATTTCGACGACTGCCGTAACGCTCATCAACGCCCCGGCGAGTTGCAGCATCTGTTGATGAAGCGCAACGGCCGCGCGCGTCGTGCTCGCCATTGCGTGAAAAGTGCTCAGGCGCTCTCCGGAAAGCAGTGTTGCGACGGCTGAAATTTCCTGGTCTGTGAGATGGTCCATCGACGTGCGCCTCCTCGGCTTTTAGAATTGTCAGCGACAAGTCGGGATCAGCGTCGGCAGCTATCTTCGGATGGGCGGACCCCCGGCTTCCTGATTCAGAATGGGCGCTCAGTCGAGCGCCCATTTGCATTTCCAGCGGCCGTTCTTCGTGACCTGCCCCGCCCGCCGGGCAGGCGGTTCAAACGACCGCCGTCACATTTTAGTCAGCCGGACATCTCATAATCGGCAAGCAGCATGAACTCGCGCGATGGACAAAAATATCCCTCCGACGCAAATTCATGGTTTACACCAGCGCTTTCCTTGTCGTATTCTTTCGCGCATGAACCGCATCCAATCCGAACTTCGACGTCGCCGCTCGCCGCTCCCCTAGGGACGCCGCTGGCTTCGTCACGGATTCGCGCCACACAAAGGCGCAAGCTGTTCGAATCATGAAAGCCACGGCATGCCGTGGCTTTTCTGTTTTTCGGCCCCTGGTTTCGTAGTTGGCCAATCTTCATCCACCCTTCACCCCGCTGTCTGGAGCCTGCCGTCATGAATTTCAATGAATATCCGATCGAGTCGCTGATGTACATCACGAACCGGCCCGAAATCGTTTTCACGCACGGCAAAGGCTCGTGGCTCTACGACAATAACGGCAAGCGATATCTGGACTTCATCCAGGGCTGGGCGGTCAACAGTCTCGGCCATTGCAACGACGGCATGATCGAAGCGCTGAACAAGCAGGCCAAGCTGCTGCTCAATCCGTCTCCGGCCTTCTACAACGAGCCGATGGCGCAACTCGCCGGCCTGCTCACGCAACACAGCTGCTTCGACAAGGTGTTCTTCGCAAACAGCGGCGCCGAAGCCAACGAAGGCGCGATCAAGCTCGCGCGCAAGTGGGGCAAGAAGTTCAAGGACGGCGCGTTCGAGATCATCACGTTCGATCACAGCTTCCACGGCCGCACACTCGCCACCATGTCGGCGAGCGGCAAGCCGGGCTGGGACACGATCTACGCACCGCAAGTGCCGGGCTTCCCGAAGGCGGATCTGAACGACATTGCATCGGTGGAGAAGCTCATCACCGCGAAGACCGTTGCCGTGATGCTCGAACCGATTCAGGGCGAAGGCGGCGTGATTCCCGCCACGCGCGAGTTCATGCAGCAACTGCGCGAGCTGACCAAAAAGCACAACCTGCTGCTGATCGTCGACGAAGTGCAAAGCGGCTGCGGTCGCGCCGGCACGCTGTTCGCATACGAGTTGTCGGGCATCGAGCCGGACATCATGACGCTCGGCAAGGGCATCGGCGGCGGCGTGCCTCTCGCGGCGCTGCTCGCGAAAGCGGACATCGCCGTGTTCGAAGCGGGCGATCAGGGCGGCACCTACAACGGCAATCCGCTGATGACCGCGGTCGGCTACTCGGTGATCTCGCAACTCACGGCGCCGGGCTTCCTCGAAGGCGTGCGGGCGCGCGGCGAGTATCTGCGCTCGAAGCTGCTGGAGTTGTCGGAAGAACGCGGCTTCCTGGGCGAGCGCGGTGAAGGCCTGCTGCGCGCACTGCTGCTCGGCAAGGACATCGGCAACAAGATCGTCGAAAAAGCGCGCGACATGCAACCCGACGGCCTGCTGCTGAACGCGGCGCGTCCGAACCTGCTGCGCTTCATGCCGGCGCTGAACGTGACGAACGAAGAAATCGACCAGATGATGGCGATGCTGCGTTCGATTCTCGACACGCTGTAACCGAACGGGACCGCGCGTATGACATCGAGCGCATCGTTATCGATCCGCCGCTTCGAAGCGAGCGACACCGATGCCGTGGTCGCACTGTGGCAGGAGGCCTTCCCGGAGTATCGGGACGCCACGAGGCCGCAGCGCAATCCGCATCTGTCGATCGCCAACAAGCTGGCGACGCAACCGGAACTGTTCTTTGTCGCGGTGTTCGGCGAGCGAATTGTCGGCACGGTGATGGGCGGCTACGATGGTCACCGCGGCTGGCTGTATTCGCTCGCGGTGGATGAGTCGCTGCGTCGTCATGGGATCGGCACGCGCCTCGTCGCGCATGTCGAAAACGCGCTGACGGAGCGTGGCTGCCCGAAGCTGAATCTGCAGGTGTTGTCCGCGAAGGCCGATGTGCGCGCGTTTTACGAGGCGCTCGGTTATCGCGCCGATGCGGTGGTCAGTCTCGGCAAGCGCCTGGGTGAATTCGCGGACGCGGTGCCTGCCGTATAAAGTATAAAGCCCCGCAGAATAGAGAAAGGCCGCATGCGTAGTTCACGCATGCGGCCTTTTTTCATAGGCAGAGCAAACTAACGGGGCTTATTCACCCAGATAAGCCGCCCGCACCTTCGGATCATCCAGCATCTGCTTCGCGTCCCCCGACATCGTCACCAGACCCGAGTCCATCACGTAGCCGCGATTCGCCGCCTGCAACGCCAGACGCGCGTTCTGCTCGACCAGCAGCACCGTCATGCCTTCCGCCGAGATCGCCCGCACCACTTCGAAGATCTTCTCGACCATGATCGGCGACAGGCCCATCGACGGCTCATCCAGCAGCAACAGCTTGGGACGCGAGATGATCGCGCGCGCCATCGCCAGCATCTGCTGCTCGCCGCCCGAAAGCGTGCCCGCGTATTGCGCCGCGCGTTCCTTCAGACGCGGGAAGAAGCCGAACATGCGATCGACGTCCGCCTTGATGCCGTCCGTGTCCGTACGCAGATAAGCACCCATCTGCATGTTCTCGACGATCGACATGCGCGCGAAAATACCGCGGCCTTCCGGCACCATCGCGAGACCCCGCTTGAGCAGCAGATGCGGCGGCACGCCCTTGATCGACTCGCCCATGTACTCGATGTCGCCGATCGTGTACGGTTTCAGACCCGTGATCGCCTTCATCGTCGTGGTCTTGCCCGCGCCGTTCGCACCGATCAGCGTGACCAGCTCGCCCTGGGCGACCTCGAGGTCGATCCCCTTGACTGCCTGGATGCCGCCGTAATTGACCTGCAGGCCCTTGATTTTCAACATTGCCGTTGCCATTAGTGGACCCCCGCACCCAGATAAGCTTCGATCACCTTCGGATCCTTCTGCACGTCGTGCGGCAGACCCTGCGCGATCACCTTGCCGTAGTCGAGCACCGTCATCTGGTTGCACAGACCCATCACGAGTTTCACGTCGTGTTCGATCAGCAGGATCGTCTTGCCGTCCGCGCGGATCTTGTCGAGCAGCTTGGTCAGCTCGACCTTCTCCGTCGCGTTCATGCCGGCGGCCGGTTCGTCCAGCGCGAGCAGCTTCGGATCGGTCGCCAGTGCGCGGGCAATCTCCAGCCGGCGCTGGTGGCCGTACGACAGGTTGCGCGACGTGTAGTCCGCGTACTGCGCAATGCCGACGTACTCCAGCAGTTCAATCGCGCGTTCCTTGATCTCGCGCTCTTCCTTGCGCTCGGCCGGCGTCTGGAACACCGCGCCGATCAGGCCGTGTTTCGTGCGCACGTGACGTCCAACCATCACGTTTTCTAGCGCGGTCATGCCGCCGAACAGACGGATGTTCTGGAACGTGCGCGCGATGCCGGCCTTCGCCACCTGATACACCGCGGTCGGCGTATAGTTCACGCCGTCGAGCTTGAAGTCGCCCGAATCCGGCGTGTACAACCCCGTGATCACGTTGAAGAACGTCGTCTTGCCGGCGCCGTTCGGGCCGATCAGACCGTAGATCGTGCCTTCCTTGATCTCCAGTCCGACGTCGGACAATGCCTGCAAACCGCCGAAGCGCTTGTTGACGCCTTTCACGGACAGTCGAATGTTGTCGCTCATGTTTTTCTCTCCGGTCCGTTAAGCCCGTATCGGCTTCTTGCCGCTACGCTTCGACAGTTTCGCGATCTTGTCTTCGTGCTTGGGCGACGGCCACAAGCCTTCCGAGCGGTACAGCATGATCAGCACCATCGCGAGTGCGTAGACCAGCTGACGGATCACTTCCGTATCGACGATTTCATGGCCGAAGATCATGTTCTGCAGCGGACCCATCGTCGAGCGCAGGAATTCCGGCAGCACCGCGAGCAGCACCGCGCCGAGAATCACGCCCGGAATGTGGCCCATGCCGCCCAGCACCACGCACGCCAGCACGACGATCGACTCCGGCAGCGTGAACGATTCCGGCGACACGAAGCCCTGGAACGAGCCGAACATCGCGCCCGACAGGCCGCCGAACGACGCACCCATCGCGAACGCCAGCAGCTTCACGTTACGGGTGTTGATGCCCATCGCCTTGGCGGCGATTTCGTCTTCACGGATCGCGGCCCAGGCACGGCCGATACGCGAGTGCTGCAAACGCGTACACACCCAGATCACCAGCAGCGCGGCCAGCACGAACAGGTAGTAGTACGAGTACACCGACGGGAACTGGAAGCCGAACAGCGAGTGCGTTTGCGCGAGGCTGAAGTCGCCCACGTGCACCGGGTCGATCCCCGTGATCCCCTTCGGGCCGTTGGTGATATTCACCGGGCGGTCGAGGTTGTTCAGGAAGATCCGCACGATTTCCCCGAAGCCCAACGTCACGATGGCGAGGTAGTCGCCGCGCAGACGCAGCGTCGGCGCGCCGAGAATCACGCCGAAGAACGCGGCGACAGCCATCGCGCAGGGCACGATGATGAGAAACGGCACGTGCAGGCCATTCGGCGCGAGATGCGCGATCCACTCGAATTGCGACACCAGGTGCGGCGAGCTCAGCAGCGCGGCCGTGTAGGCGCCGACCGCGTAGAACGCGATGTAGCCCAAATCCAGCAGGCCGGCGAAGCCGACCACCACATTGAGGCCGAGCGCGAGCATCACGTACAGCATCGCGAAGTCGAGCACGCGGACCCAGTAGTTGCCGCCGGCCGTGCCGATGATCATCGGCGCCGCGATCACGAAGATCGCGGTGATGATGCCGACGGTCAGCGTCTTCGTCAGGTTCTTTTCAGGGATGAGCGTCGTGGACGGCTCGATCGGTTGAATTGAGGTCATGTCTGTTTTCTCCCGGGATCAGGCGCGATCCGCAACACGTTCGCCAAGCAGGCCCGACGGACGGAACACCAGCACGATGATCAGCACGATGAAGGCGAACACGTCCTGATAGTTACTACCGAACACACCGCCGGTGAGGTTGCCGATATAGCCGGCGCCCAACTGTTCGATCAGGCCGAGAATCACGCCACCCACCATCGCGCCGCCGAGATTGCCGATACCGCCCAGCACCGCCGCGGTAAAGGCCTTCAGGCCGGGGATGAAGCCCATATAGAAGTGTGCGTTGCCGTATTCCGACGCGATCATCACACCGGCCAGAGCGGCGAGCGCCGAGCCGATCATGAAGGTGGCCGAGATCACGAAGTTCGGGTTCACGCCCATCAGCGAGGCATTGCCCGGGTTCTCGGCGATCGCCCGCATGGCGCGACCGAGCTTGGTCTTGTGCACCAGCAGCAGCAGGCCGCCCATCACGAGGAACGCCACCACGATGATCACGATTTCAGTCATCGAGATCACGGCGCCAGGCGTCGTGTCGGTGGCCTTGATCACGTTGAGCGGGTCGGTGGGCAACAGCTGCGGGAACGGCAGCGGGTTGCGCGACCAGATCATCATGGCCAGTGTCTGCAGCAGGATCGACACGCCGATCGCGGTGATCAGCGGTGCGAGACGCGGCGCTTTACGCAACGGCCGGTAGGCCACGCGCTCGATCGTGTAGCCGACTGCCGCGCACACAATGGCCGCGATGATCAGCGCGATGATGAGCGTCGGCACATTGCCGAGGCCGGGGAAGTGGTTCTGAAGCACGCCTATGGCCGAGAGCGCAACCATCGCGCCCACCATCAACACATCGCCGTGAGCGAAGTTGATGATGCCCAAGATGCCGTAAACCATCGTATAGCCCAGTGCGATGATGGCGTAAACGCTGCCAAGCACCAGCCCGTTGAGGACCTGCTGGATGAAAATATCCATTTAATGCTCCTTAGCCCGTGCGACTGGATTCGCGTTCTTCATCAGCCGGTGGGCGGTGATGCGGTACGCCAATCTCAACGGCACTGCGGGTACTGATGTAAAAGACCGGTAAGGGTTATCCGCTGCCGGTTCGCCTTGGCGACTGGATGACAGTCGCGGGCTTGCCTTGGGCGGATGCAAAAACGGCACCGTTGGGTGGTTTCGGTGCCGTCAGGCTGAACGTCCCGTCATCACATCTTCACGACGTCGAGAACTGCTTTTTTGCCGTCCTTGAAGTCGTAAAGCGTAATGGCGCCCTCTTTCAAATCACCCTTGTCGTCGAACGCGATGTGACCGATTACCCCGTTGTAATCAGTCGACGGCATCGCAGCCAGCACCTTGGGCGCCTCGATCGAATTAGCGCGCTTCATTGCATCGACAATCACGTACACAGCGTCATACGTGAACGGTGCGTAAATCTGCACCGGTGTGTGGAAGCGGTCCACGTACTTCTTCTCGAAGTCCGCTCCCTTGTCCATTTTCGAAAGCGCAAGTCCTGCCTCCGAACAGACCAGGTTTTGCACGGCGGTTCCCGCCAGCTCACCCACCTTGTCGGTACACACACCGTCGCCGCCAAGGATTTTTGCCCTGATACCGAGCGCCGCCGCCTGTTTGGTGAACGGCCCGCCCGTCGCGTCCATGCCGCCGAACATGATCACGTCCGGCTGAACACGCTTGATCTTTTTAAGGACGGCCTGAAACTCCGTAGCCCTGTCATTCGTGGATTCACGCGAGACGATCTTTGCCCCGCTCGCCTGGGCTGCTTTCGCAAACTCGTCGGCCAATCCCTTGCCGTAGACGCTCGAGTCGTCGACGATCGCGATGCGTTTCGCGTTAAGCACCTTCGTTGCGTAGTTGGCAAGCGCCGGCCCTTGCTGGGCATCGGTCGCGACCACACGATAAGTCGTCTTGAAACCTTGTTGCGTGTAACCCGGGTTCGTCGACGACGGCGAGATTTGCACGATGCCGGCATCGCTATAGATCTTCGACGCAGGAATCGAGACGCCCGAATTCAAGTGGCCGACCACGGCGACGACGTGATCGTCGACGAATTTTTCAGCGACCGCCGTTCCCGTTTTCGGGTCCGCGGCGTCGTCTTGTGCGTCGAGCTCCAACTGGATCTTGTGGCCGTCGATGGTCAAACCCTGTGTGTTGATTTCATCAACCGCCAAACGCGCGCCGTTTTCATTGTCTTTACCGAGGTGAGCAATGGGGCCCGTCAATGGGGCCGCATGACCGATCTTGACGATAGTCGCTTCGCTCGCCGGTGCCGCCGCGGCCGTAGCCGCCGACGCCCCCGCTCCCGCCTCGCCATCCTGTTTCTTGCCGCACGCGGTCAACATCGCAACCGCGGCCGCGATGGACACGGCGTAAGCAAATTTGACTCGCATTAAGTAGGTCTCCTGCGCCTTCCAAAAACTATTGTTCGGGGCCCTAAGGCCTTGAGAACGCGCGCATTGTAACTCCAATTTTGCGACGGGCAATATTGTTGAACCGGCAGGGTTTTCCTGCATTGCAACCTTATTTTGAGAGCGAAATCCGCTAATAGGCGCAACCCGGTTGCGATTATTTTTCGTGCATCAGTTGCACCAGCGCTGCACCCAATGGCATCAAGTGTTGCGGCGAATTCCCCCGACGCCCGATTGCACCGCGCTTGGCGTTAAGTATTACGTTTCCAGCAATATCGAGACGCACGCACTATCTTAGTGCGTCAAAAAACCGCGCAGCCCGTTTAGGTCTTATAAAACGGGGACGCATCGCTTATAAATCTATAAAAAACCGGATCACATTTCAAAGAAATTTGTGCGAGAGGACACCAAATTCAGCACTTTTCTATGATCTGGCACTTTATTTGGTGCGAGCTTGTGCAAACTTGGAGATAAAAAAAGCGCGCCCTCGGGCGCGCTTTTCTTTCAGCAGTCGGCGGATCGTCAGGCCGGCAAACCCAGCCCGCGCGGCAACGGAAACGCGATGTTTTCCTCGATGCCGTCCAGCGCGCGCACGTTGCGCACGCCAAGCTCACGCAGCCGGGCGATCACCGCCTGCGCCAGCACCTCCGGCGCCGAGGCGCCGGCCGTCACGCCGATGCGGCGTTTGCCCTCGACCCAGACCGGATCGATCTGGTCGGGCGAGTCCACCATATAGGCGGGCACACCGAGCTTTTCGGCCAACTCGCGCAGCCGGTTGGAGTTCGAACTATTCGGGCTGCCGACCACGATCACGACGTCGCACTGCGGCGCCATGAACTTCACCGCGTCCTGGCGGTTTTGCGTCGCGTAGCAGATGTCCTGCTTCTTCGGCTCGCGGATGGACGGGTATTTGGCCTTCAGGGCGCCGATGATCTCGGCGGCGTCGTCGACCGACAGTGTGGTTTGCGTGACGAAGGCGATCCGCTCGGGGTCGGCCAGTTGCAAGGCCTGCACGTCTTCGATGTCCTCCACCAGATGCATGCCCTCACCCGCCTGGCCCATCGTGCCTTCGACTTCAGGATGGCCTTTGTGGCCGATCATGACGATGTCGAAGCCGTCCTGGCGCATCTTCGCGACTTCGATATGCACCTTGGTGACGAGCGGACAGGTGGCGTCGTACACGCGCAGCCCGCGCGACTCGGCTTCCGAACGCACGGCCTTGGACACACCGTGCGCGCTGAAAATCACCGTATTGCCGGGCGGCACTTCTTCCAGCCGCTCGATGAAGATCGCGCCCTTCTTGCGCAGATCCTCGACAACGTAGGCGTTATGGACGATTTCGTGACGCACGTAGATCGGCGAGCCGTGCAGCTTGATAGCCCGCTCGACGATCTCGATCGCCCGGTCGACGCCGGCGCAGAACCCGCGCGGCTGCGCCAGCAGGATCTCGGTTTCAGCAAGAGTCGTATCCGTGATGCTCATGTTTACAGAATCCCGATGATTTTCACTTCAAACGCCAGCGCCTGGCCGGCAAGCGGGTGGTTGAAATCGAACAGGGCCGACGTTTCGCCGACTTCTTTCAGGACGCCGGCGTAGCGGCCGCCACCTGGCGCGTTGAATTCGACCAGGTCGCCCGGCGAAAAATCCTCGCCGATCATGCTGTTTTCCCGCAGCGTGGCCAACGACACGCGCTGGATCAATTCCGGATTGCGGGGACCGAACGCCTGCCCTGGCGCTAGCTGAAAGGTCGAATGGTGGCCCACCTTCAAACCTAGCAAAATATCTTCCAGCGGCGGCGCCAGTTGGCCGGCGCCGAGTAGCAGCGTGGCGGGTTTGTCGTTAAACGTATTGATGACTTCGGCGCCATCGGCAAGGGAAAGCCGGTAGTGAAGCGTCACGTGTGAACCGGGTTTCACTTCGGAAATGTCGATGATGCTCATGCAATGCTCGCTCAGTCGAAGCGCGCTGCACGCGTGCGCCGCTGGCGCAGTCGACGCGTGTGGCAAACCGTCGGGGTGCCGTGCGCAAAGCGTCTATTGTAAGCCACATAGCGGGCGGCGGCTTGCGTCCGTGGCGCCCCCAACCCGAAGCGGAGGACACTCTATATATGGCAGATCACGCCACCCTATTTGACGAGGCAACCCCTGAAACGGCCGCCCCCGAGCCGTCGGCGCCCAACGTAGCGGCTTGCGGCGAGCCCGCGTCCCCGCCGCTCCTGCGGGGTAAATGGCTAAAAAACGACATGCCGCGCGAGCGGCTGCTCGAACAGGGGCCCGGCGTGCTTTCGGATACCGAGATGATCGTGCTGATACTCGGCTCCGGCCTGCCCGGCCACGACGTCTTCAGTGTCGCGCGCGCGTTGCTCGACCGTTTCGGCTCGCTGCGCGCGATGCTCGACGCGACCTACACGGATTTCGACGGCCTGCGCGGCATCGGCCCGGCGAAAAAGGCGCAGCTGCTGGCCATCATGGAAATGGCGCGGCGCTCGCTGGTCGAAAAAATGCGCTCGCGCTCGCTGATGAATTCACCCGAAGCCGTGGAAAACTACCTGCGCCTGCGGATCGGCGGCCGTCCGCAGGAAGTTTTCGTGTCGCTTTTCCTCGACGCCCGGCATCGGCTGATCCGCTGCGAAGAAAGCGCGCAGGGCACGCTCACGCGGATGGCCGTGTATCCGCGCGAGATCGTGCGGCGCGCGCTGAGCCTGAATGCGGCCAGCCTGATCGTCGCGCATAATCATCCTTCCGGCGCCGTCCAGCCGAGCGCGAGCGACTGCCGTCTGACGCACACGCTGCGCGACGCCCTCACACTGATCGACGTGCAACTGGTCGATCACCTGGTGATCGGCACGGACAGCGTCTACTCCTTCGCCCGCGCCGGCTGGCCGTGAGACGGCATGAACCAGGGTCGCGCAGACGTTGCGTCGTGTCCGGCATCGCAAATAAGGTTTGATTTTGCGGCTTTTTTTCCGCTATAATTCCGGTTTGCCTATTTCCAACCCCCTGTTCCGAAGCCACCAAGGCGTTCCGGAAAGGAAACGTGCCTGAATTTCAGCGCGGCTCTTTTCGGGAAACTTTCACGGCGTTCGAACTCAGAATTAGCGTATTAGGAGTGCTCTCATGGCACGCGTATGCCAAGTAACTGGGAAAGCGCCGATGAGCGGCAACAACGTTTCCCACGCGAACAACAAAACCAAGCGCCGGTTCCTGCCGAACCTGCAAAACCGCCGCATTTGGGTGGAAAGCGAAAACCGTTGGGTGCGTCTGCGCGTTTCGAACGCCGGCCTGCGCCTGATCGACAAGAACGGTATCGACGCTGTGCTCGCAGATCTGCGCGCACGCGGTGAAGCCTAAGGAGTAAATCATGGCGAAAGGCGCACGCGACAAGATCAAGTTGGAATCGACCGCAGGCACGGGTCACTTCTACACGACGACCAAGAACAAACGCAACATGCCGGAAAAGATGCTGATCAAGAAGTTTGATCCGGTCGTCCGTAAGCACGTTGAGTACAAGGAAACCAAGATTAAATAAATCTTGGCTCCTGCCTGACGAAGGCAAAAGACATGCAAAAAAGCCTCGCATTCGTGCGAGGCTTTTTTGTTTTCAGCGTTCGCATGTTTCTGCTTTTGAGTTTCCACTTCTGTTTATTCGCCGACGCGAACAGTCTTATGTCGTTCGGCCAGCTTTCCCTCATCCGTCGCGGCGCGTATCCTTTCTCGTTTTAGCGGCGAGCAAATGGCACGCCGTCACCGCAAAACGAAAAGACGGAGATGTAGGCAATGGAATTCGATGTGGCGATTGTCGGTAGCGGTCTGGCTGGTTTGAGCGTCGCGCTCAATCTGGCGGAGACCCGGCGGGTGGCAGTGGTCGCCAAGCGATCGATGACCGAAGGCGCGAGCGACTGGGCGCAAGGCGGCATCGCCGCGGTTCTGGATTCGGCGGACAGCATCGAAAATCACGTGCGCGATACGCTGATCGCCGGCGGCGGGCTGTGCGACGAAGCGGCAACGCGCTTTATCGTCGAACACGGGCGTGCGGCGATCGAATGGTTGATCGAGCAAGGCGTGCCGTTCACCAAGGACGACGCCGCCGAGCTCGGTTTCCATCTGACGCGCGAAGGCGGCCATAGCCATCGCCGGATCATTCACGCTGCCGATGCAACGGGCCATGCCGTAGTGGCCACGCTCAGCGAGCGGGTGCGCCGTCACCCGAACATCACGCTGCTCGAAGATCACTACGCCATCGATCTGATCACGTCCGACCGCCTCGGCTTGCCAGGACGTCGTTGTCACGGCCTTTACGCGCTCGATCTGCAAAGCGGGCGCACCGTCACGATCGAGGCGCCCCACACCGTGCTCGCCACTGGGGGCGCGGGCAAGGTCTACCTCTACACCACGAATCCCGACACTGCGACGGGCGACGGCATCGCGATGGCGTGGCGGGCCGGCTGCCGCGTGTCGAATATGGAGTTCATCCAGTTCCATCCAACCTGCCTGTTCCATCCGTACGCGAAGTCCTTTCTGATTTCGGAAGCGGTGCGCGGCGAAGGTGGCATTCTCAAACTGCCGGACGGCACCCGCTTCATGCCGAATCACGACGAACGCGCCGAACTCGCGCCGCGCGACATCGTCGCGCGTGCGATCGACTTCGAAATCAAGAAGCGTGGCATCGATTGTGTGTATCTCGACATCAGCCATCAGCCGCCTGAATTCCTGCGTGAACACTTCCCGACGATTCTGGCACGCTGCCAGGAATTCGGCATCGACATCACCAAGCAAGCGATTCCGGTTGTGCCGGCCGCGCACTACACGTGTGGCGGCGTCGTAACCGATCTGGCGGGCCGCACGGATCTGGCCGGCCTCTATGCGGTGGGCGAGACGTCATGCACGGGTCTGCACGGCGCGAACCGGCTTGCTAGCAATTCCCTGCTCGAGTGCCTCGTGATCGGACGCTCCGCCGCGCAGGCTATCGAGGAAGAAGGATTTAGCGCTGCCGTCCACGCACCGCTGCCCGATTGGGACGAAAGCCGCGTGTCCGATCCGGATGAGGAGGTCGTGGTTGCCCACAACTGGGACGAACTGCGCCGGCTGATGTGGAATTACGTCGGTATCGTACGGACCGACAAACGGCTCGCGCGAGCGAAGCACCGGCTCGCCCTGCTGCGCGACGAAATCCACGAGTACTACGCGAACTTCAAGGTGAGCCGCGACCTGCTCGAATTGCGCAATCTGGTGGACGTGGCATCGTTGATCGTCGAAGGCGCGCGTTCACGGCGTGAAAGCCGCGGCCTGCACTTTAGCCGTGACTGGCCGGCCACCTTACCCAAGGCGCTGCCGACGGTGCTCTCACCGGAGCATGTGCGCAATCGCAACGTGTGATCGAGACCACCTGAAACGAAAAGGCCATCGCCGAAATGATCCGGCGATGGCCTTTTCTCCGATTGAATGCAAGTGATTGCGGACTTGGGCGTCAGACGATCCGCATCGAGTAGTCCGTTGCGCGCACGTCCTTGGTCAGCGCACCGATCGACACGCGATCGACACCGGTTTCCGCGATCGTACGCACCGTATCGAAGTTCACGCCGCCCGATACCTCCAGCACCGCGCGCCCCGCTGTGACGCGCACCGCTTCGCGCATGGCATCGAATGAAAAATTGTCCAGCAGAATGGATTGCGCGCGGTGCGCCAGCGCGGTCTCCAACTGTTCAAGCGTCTCGACTTCGATCTGGATCGAGACCCCAGCATTCAGCGCCAATGCCGCGTCCATGGCCGCGCCCACGCCGCCGGCCGCGGCAATGTGGTTTTCCTTGATGAGGATGCCGTCGTACAGCGCGAGCCGTTGATTCGCCCCACCGCCGACGCGCACCGCGTACTTCTGCGCGAGCCGCAGGCCCGGCAAGGTCTTGCGAGTGTCGAGAATGCGCGTGCGCGTATGTGCGACTGCATCGACATAACGGCGCGTCGCACTCGCCACGCCCGACAGCAATTGCAGGAAGTTCAGCGCGTTGCGTTCCGCGGTCAACAACGCCCGAGCGGGTCCGCGCATTTCGCACACCGTTGTGTCGGCCGTCATCAACTCGCCTTCGCGATAGCGCCACTGGACTTCGATACGCGGATCGACCTGGCGCATCACTGCTTCAAACCACGGCACGCCGCACAGCACGGCATCTTCGCGCACGATGATGCGTGCCTCGCGAACGTCGTCCGCGGGAACGAGGCGGCCTGTCTGGTCGCCCGGGCCGATGTCTTCGGCCAATGCATCGGCCACATTACGCGCCCGCGCGGCGTCGAATGCCTCGCCGTATTGTGCGTGAATTTCAGCGAACAGCGGCGACACCGCTTCGAGCTTGTTGCTTTCTACCGCGCCCATCAAGCCGCCCCCACATTCGAATACAGTTGCGCGTCGCGCGCGAGATCGCCACTCGCTTGCACCCGCTTCTTGTGGCGCGCCGCGAAGTCCAGCATCCGGTCGATCGGCAGACGCGCCCGCTCGCCGATCGCGCGATCGACGAAAATTTCGTTGTGGCCGCGCTCGAGCACGTCGGCAAGATTCGCGAGGCCGTTCATCGCCATCCACGGACAATGCGCGCAACTCTTGCAAGTCGCGCTGTTGCCGGCCGTCGGCGCGGCAATCAAGGTCTTGCCGGGTGCGGCGAGTTGCATCTTGTGCAAAATGCCGAGATCGGTCGCCACGATGAAATGAGTCGCGTCGAGTTTTTGCGCCGCGTCGATCAATTGCGTGGTCGAGCCCACCACGTCCGCTTGCGCAACCACGTTAGCCGGCGACTCCGGATGCACCAACACTTTCGCGCCCGGATATTCGGCGCGCAGCAGATCGAGTTCGATACCTTTGAACTCGTCGTGCACCAGACATGAACCCTGCCACAGCAGCATGTCCGCGCCGGTCTTGTTCTGGATATAGTTGCCGAGGTGCCGGTCCGGCGCCCAGATGATCTTTTCGCCGCGCGCATGCAGATCGGCAACGATCTCAAGGCCTATCGACGACGTCACCATCCAGTCCGCGCGCGCCTTCACCGCCGCGCTCGTGTTCGCATAAACGACCACCGTGCGATCCGGATGCGCGTCGCAGAAAGCCGAGAATTCATCGACCGGGCAGCCGAGATCGAGTGAACAGGTTGCGTCGAGATCCGGCATCAGAATGCGCTTGTCCGGACTTAGGATTTTCGCGGTCTCGCCCATGAAGCGCACACCCGCGACAACCAGCGTCTGCGCCGCGTGATCGCGCCCGAAGCGCGCCATCTCCAGCGAGTCGGCCACGCAGCCGCCGGTCTCGTCGGCCAGCTCCTGCAATTCCGCATCGACATAATAGTGCGCGACGAGCACTGCTTTCTCGCGCTCGAGCAATGCGCGGATACGTGCCTTCAGCGCCACCTTCTCCTCCGCCGACGGCACGTCGGGCACCTTCGCCCACGCCTGCCCGATCCCGCAGGTTGTGCCCTGCGCCTGCGGCCGGTCGTATTCCACGGCCCTGATCGCCTGCTGATCCATGATCTCCTCTGCCTTCGCTCTGCCGCCGCGGACTGTCAATCGCGTGTCATTGAAGTTTCCGCGGCCCAAAAAGCAAAACCCCGCCAACGCGGGGTTTTGTGACGTACTGAGATTTTAATGGATTTCGCTATCAGGCATAACGACGCAGTCGCATCGCAAACTCTTGCAGCGCTTTAATACCGCTCTGCTCAGCGCGATGACACCAGTCCTGCAACTGGATCAGCAACTGGTCGCGCGATGCATTGGAGCGCTCCCACATGGCGGCGAGCTCATTGCGCATGTCGATATAGGTCTTGAGCTTCTGGCTGTTCGCGAAGATTTGCGGCAGCTGGCGTTTCTGCGGCTCGTCGAGACCCGCTTCTTCCTTGTGGAACCAGCTACGCGCGCCGCGCATGACCTGATACTTCTCGCGCGCGCCGACTTCCTTCAAATGCGCCAGTTCCTGACGATACGCGCGCTTGAGCGCCTTGCCGTAACGCGCCATCACTTCGTAGCGGTTGGCCAGCACGGCTTGCAGCGTGTCCTGATCGAGCACCATCTTGCCAGTGGTCAGACGCGGCGTGGGCGCCACCTTCTTCACCTTGGCCAGACGGAATGCCGACATGATGCGGATGTACATCCAGCCGATGTCGAACTCGTACCACTTGTTCGACAGCTTGGCCGACGTCGCATACGTGTGGTGATTGTTGTGCAGCTCTTCGCCGCCGATGATGATGCCCCACGGGAAGATGTTGGTGCTGGCATCCGACGAATTGAAGTTGCGGTAGCCCCAGAAGTGCGCGAGGCCGTTGACCACGCCGGCGGCCCAGAAAGGGATCCACACCATCTGCACAGCCCAGATCGTCAGACCGACGACGCCGAACAGCGCGACGTTCAACACCATCATCAGGCTCACGCCGAGGATCGGGTACTTGGTGTAGACGTTGCGCTCCATCCAGTCGTTCGGCGTGCCGTGACTGAACTTGCGCATCGTTTCTTCGTTTTTCGCTTCGACGCGATAGAGTTCCGCGCCTTCGAGCAGCACCTTCCAGATGCCGCGCGTTTGCGGGCTGTGCGGATCTTCTTCGGTCTCGCACTTGGCGTGGTGCTTACGGTGAATCGCGGCCCACTGGCCGGTCAACATGCCCGTGGTCATCCACAGCCAGAAGCGGAAAAAATGACTGACGATCGGATGCAGCTCCAGCGCGCGGTGCGCCTGGCAGCGATGCAGATAGACCGTCACGCCGATGATCGTGATGTGCGTCGCGATCGCCGTGTACAGCACAAGTTGCCACCACGAGAAGTGCAACAGACCGTGGGCAAGGAAATCGAGCAAAGAATTCAACAAGGCAATTTACCTGTGGAACGAGAGACACCAGACACACGCAAAATGCGCGTGTCAAGAAAGTGAAAGCATACAGCGGGATTGGACGACATTCTACTTGAACCGTTCCAAGTGTTTGTAACAAATAGGGATTTTTTGTGCGGCATCAACAAAAGGAACGCGCCGAAGGTCTTTCTAAGACCCACTGGCGCGCTCAAAGTGCCCGTCAGCGCGCGCTGTCGGACGGATTGACTGCCGGAGCGGTCATTGTTACCGGCTGCGGCATGGCGTCGCCCATGTTGCCGACGATTCGCACTTCGCGTTGCGCGAGGGGAATTGAAACGTCGTGCTCGGAGAACAGACGCCAGATATTGCGGTTGACGGCCGAGCGCACGCCCGAGGTTCCGGTGGCCGCGTCCTCGATCCAGAAACCTAGTTCGAGGTTGATGCCGTCTGAGCCGAAACCCGCCAGATAAGCTGTCGGCGCCGGCTCCTGCAGCACGCGCGGTACGCCCTGAGCGGCCTGCGCAAGCAGCGCCATGGCCTGCTCGACGTCGGACGTGTACGCGACCTGCACGGCCGCCTTTGCATGGCCGCGCGTCAGGTACGACGACTGGTTTTGCACCACGTCCGTGATCAGTTTTTCGTTCGGAATCAGCGTTTCGATGCCGTCCAGCCCGCGCACCACGGTGTAGCGCGTGCGAATCTGCGTGACCATGCCCTGCAGGCCGCCCACGTTGATCGTGTCGCCAATGCGCAGCGAGCGGTCGATCAGGATGATGAAGCCCGACACGTAATTGCTGGCGATCTTCTGCAGGCCGAAGCCGAGACCGACGCCCAGCGCGCCGCCGAACACGCCCAGCACCGTGATATCGATGCCGACCAGCGACAGGCTGATCAGCACCGCCGCCAGCACGAACGCCGCCCGGCCGACCCGCGCCACGACCACCTTCAGGTTGGCATCGAGCGTCTTCGAGCGCATCAGGCGGTCTTCGAAGGTGGAGCCGAGCCACATCGCGACGATCATCGTCACGCACACCCACAGCAGGCCCGAGATGAGCGAGAGCAGCGTCAGATGCGCGTTGGCGACGCTGAAATGGACCCCGGCCATCCACGTGATCACGTCGTCCTGGATGCCCATCACCGTGAGCACCATGCCGATCCAGACCACCGTCGAGACGATCCTCTCGACGAGGAACAGCACCGGGTGCGTCTCGCCGTCGTGGCTGAACACCCGTCGCGCGAAGAAAAACACGATGTAAATCAAGCCGATGCCGAAGAGCGGCACCAGCGCCAGATCGAGCAGCGCGGTATGCATGAACTGGCCGGTGATCGACCGCGCAAGCCACACGAGGGCCGCGCCGATCAACGGGAAGAACGCGCGGTTCAGGCTTTCCGCGCCGAAGCGCAGCGTCTGGTAACGCGTCTGGCGGCGCAGATCCAGCGCACGGCGCAACACGCGCGCGACCAGCCACGCGATCGCGAGCGTCGCGACCAGCACGCCGACCTGCCACAGCATCACGGGCTGGCCGAAGTCGCGTGCGAGGTCGCTGAACATATGAGGAAAAAGACGGTTTTGCATGATGTCGCCGAAATCGCCGGCGCACGGCCGGGTTCAGGAATCGAACTCGCGCGCGCCGGCAAAAGCCTGTTGCGCTTAGCTCTGGCGTTCCAGCACGGCGGCGAAGAAGCCGTCGGTTGCGTGGCGGTGCGGCCACAGCGAAAGGTAATCGCCCATTTCCAGATCGATGCGCTGCTCGGCCAGCACGTCGCGCGCGGGCACCAGCGCGAAATCCGGATGGTCGGCGAGGAACTGCTGCACCACCGCTTCGTTTTCGGCCTCCAGAATCGAGCAGGTGGCGTAGACGAGGCGGCCGCCCTTCTTCACCAGACGCGCGGCGCTGGCCAGAATCGACGCCTGCTTCGGCGCCAGTTCGGCCACCGATTCCGGCGACTGGCGCCACTTCAGGTCCGGGTTGCGGCGCAGCGTGCCCAAGCCGCTGCACGGTGCGTCGACCAGCACGCGGTCGATCTTGCCCGCGAGCCGCTTGATCTTGGCGTCGTGTTCACTGTCGATCAGTACCGGATTCACGTTCGACAAACCGCTGCGCGCAAGGCGCGGCTTGAGCTTGGCGAGGCGCCGCTCGGAGATGTCGAACGCATAGAGCCGGCCGGTGGAACGCATTGCCGCGCCCAGCGCCAACGTCTTGCCGCCCGCGCCCGCGCAGAAGTCGACGATCATTTCGCCGCGTTTGGGCGCGACCAGCGAGCACAACAGCTGGCTGCCTTCGTCCTGCACTTCGAGCCAGCCGTGCTGGAACGCGTCGAGCTTGGTAAGCGGCGGCTTGCCGACCACGCGCACGCCGAACGGCGCGAACGGCGTGGCGCCGCCCTCGATGCCGGCCTTCGACAGTGCGTTCAACACGTCGTCGCGGCTCGCTTTGATCGGGTTCGCGCGCAGATCCAGCGGCGCCGGGTAGTTCAGCGCGGCGGCCAGTTGCGCCAGTTCGTCGGGCTCGAAGCGCTTGCTGAGCGCCTGGTATATCCAGTCGGGCAGATTCAGGCGAATCCGCAGCGGCAGGCTTTCCGGGTCGATCTTCGACACGTGTTCGAGCCAGCTCAACTCCTGTTCCGACACGAACGGCTTGAGCGCGTTACGCCCCGCCGTCTGCATCAGACCGAGCAGCGCCATGCGGCGCGCCGGGCTGCCGGCACCGCCTTCGGCCAGATGGGCGAATTCCATCCGGCGACGCAGCACCGCGAAAACGGCCTCGGCGATCACGCCGCGTTCGCCGTGCCCGAGCTTCGGATGCGCGCGGAAGAAACGGCTCGTGGTAGCGTCGGCCGGGCCGTTGAGTCTTAGGACTTCAGCCAACAAAGTCTCAGTTTGTCCAATCAAAAAACCATGCAATCTCATGCGCCCTCTCCGGCGGTGTGACCGGCAAAGAGCCATTGCGGCTCCGGCGGCGTAAGCGTGACACGCAGGCCATCCAGAGCAAGACGCCCTTCGACGAACCAGCGCACCGCGCGTGGATAAATGATGTGTTCGGTTGCCAGCACGCGTTCGGCGAGCATGGCTGGGGTGTCGCCTGTTTCCACGGGAACCGCCGACTGCGCGACGATCGGCCCGTGATCGAGTTGCGACGTGACAAAATGCACGGACGCGCCGTGCAGCCGCACGCCCGCGTCGAGCGCCTGCTGATGGGTTTTCAGTCCCGGAAAGCTCGGCAGCAGCGACGGATGCACGTTCAGCATGCGCCCGGCGTAATGATCGACGAAACCGGCTGTCAGCACTCGCATGAATCCAGCGAGCACCACCAGGTCGGGGGCGAAACTATCGATTTCTTTGGCGAGCGCGGCGTCGAAGCTGTCTCGGTCCGGAAACTGGCGATGGTCGACCACCGCCGTGGCAATACCGTGCGACGCCGCGAACGCAAGCCCCGCGGCATCAGGACGGTTGGCAATCACGGCGGCGACTTGCGCCGGCCAGGCCTCGTCCGAGCAGGCTCGAACGATGGCTTCCATGTTGCTTCCCCGTCCGGAAATCAGGATGACGAGTTTTTTCATCCGCGGATTTTATCATTCGGGGACACCGAAACCGCGACGCGCCGCCGTCCACTGCGCTGAACGTTTATAATCGTTTGTTTTGCGGCACTCCGCCCGCTCCACCTCAAACCCGCTATCGTGAGAGTCTTCCGCGGTCTTCCCAATGCTGAAAGCCGTGCGCCTTGCGCACTGACCATCGGCAACTTCGACGGTGTCCACCGCGGCCATCAGGCGTTGCTCGCCCACGTGCGCGCCGCCGCCGATGCACGCGGCCTGCCCGTCTGCGTGATGACCTTCGAGCCGCACCCGCGCGAGTTCTTCAACCCGGCGGGCGCGCCGCCGCGTATCGCCATGCTGCGCGACAAGCTCGAGGCGCTGCGCACCAACGGCGTCGACCGGGTGGTGGTCGAGCACTTCAACCACACGTTCGCGAGCCAGTCGCCGGACACGTTCGTCGAACGGATCATCGTCAACGGGCTGCACGCGCGCTGGGTCATGATCGGCGACGACTTCCGCTACGGCGCGAAGCGCGCGGGCGACTTCGGGTCGCTCAAGGCCGCGGGGCAGCAATACGGTTTCGAAGTCGAGCAGATGGCTACCGTGGCCGATCCGTCGGGCGCGCGCATTTCCAGTTCGGGCGTGCGCGCCGCGCTGGTGGCGGGTGACCTCGACTCGGCGCGCGCCGCGCTGGGCCGCGACTATCTGATCAGCGGCCATGTCGTGCACGGCATGAAGCTCGGCCGCGATCTCGGCTTTCCCACGCTCAATCTGCCGATCGCCCACAAGCGTCCGGCGCTCGCGGGCATTTTCGTGGTGCGCGTTCACGGCGTGGCGGACGAACCGCTGCCGGGCGTCGCGAGCCTCGGCCTGCGTCCCACGGTGGATGATTCCGGCCGCGTGCTTCTCGAAGTTCACCTGCTCGACTGGCACGGCGACGCGTATGGCAAACTCGTGCGCGTCGAATTCCTGAAGAAGCTGCGCGACGAGGAGAAGTACATCGACCTCGAAACGCTAACCGCCGCCATCAAGCGCGACGTCGTCAACGCGCGCGCGTGGTTCGCGGCCGTCGGCGCGGACACGCCGGGCAGCAGCTCCACCGGCTTCTCCACCTCGGCCACTGATCGAATTAGATAACCGCCGTGGTCCGTGCAGGCGCTCAGGCGCCGCGTGTGTGGACCCTCGCCGCGCGCATCGAAAGGCGTCCGTGGATCACGCGACATGCCTGCCGGGCGCGCCCAACGCCCTCGCGCATCGTGCGCATTCCGCGCCCTGCTGCGCATAGAAAGAATTCACCGCGACCTCATCATGAGCAACAAGAAAGCCGATTCGAAACCGCAGTCACGCTACCCGGTCAACCTGCTCGACACGCCGTTCCCGATGCGCGGCGACCTGCCCAAGCGCGAGCCGCAATGGGTCAAGGAATGGCAGGAACGCAAGGTCTACGAGAAGATCCGCGCCGCCTCCAAGGGCCGCAAGAAGTTCATTCTGCACGACGGCCCGCCGTATGCGAACGGTGACATCCACCTCGGCCACGCGGTGAACAAGATCCTGAAGGACATGATCGTCAAGGCGCGCAATCTGGCGGGCTTCGACGCGGTCTACGTGCCGGGCTGGGATTGCCACGGCATGCCGATCGAAATCCAGATCGAAAAGCAGTTCGGCAAGTCGCTGCCGGCCGCCGAAGTCATGCAGAAGGCGCGCGCCTACGCAACCGAGCAGATCGAGAAGCAGAAGGTCGGCTTCCGCCGGCTGGGCGTGCTCGGCGACTGGGACAACCCGTACAAGACCATGAACTTCACGAACGAAGCCGGCGAAATCCGCGCGCTCGCGAAGATCATGGAAAAAGGCTACGTGTTCCGCGGCTTGAAGCCGGTGAACTGGTGTTTCGACTGCGGCTCGGCGTTGGCCGAAGCGGAAGTCGAATACAAGGACAAGACCGATCCGACCATCGACGTACTGTTCAGCTTCGCCGAACCGGAAAAGACCGCGCAAGCGTTCGGTTTGAATGCGCTGCCGCGCAACGAAGGCGGCATCGTAATCTGGACCACCACGCCGTGGACCATCCCCGCCAACCAGGCGCTGAACCTGCATCCGGAAATCGTCTACGCGCTGGTCGACACGCCGCGCGGCCTGCTGATCCTCGCCGAAGAGCGTGTTGAAGCCTGCCTGAAGCTGTACGGCCTGGAAGGCACGATCGTCGCCACCACGCCGGGCGCAAAGCTCGTCAACCTGCGCTTCAACCACCCGCTCGCGTCCGCGCATCCGGGCTACAAGCGCACGGCGCCGGTGTATCTCGGCGACTATGTGACGACCGAAACGGGTACGGGTATCGTGCACTCGTCGCCGGCGTACGGCGTGGAAGACTTCGTGTCGTGCAAGGCGCACGGCATGGCGGACTCGGACATCATCAATCCGGTGATGGGCGACGGCCGTTATATCGAATCACTCGCGCTGTTCGGCGGCCTGTCGATCTGGGCGGCCAACCCGCAGATCGTCGAAGCGCTGCAAGGCGCCGGCTCGCTGATGCGCACCGAGAAGTACACGCACAGCTACATGCACTGCTGGCGCCACAAGACGCCGATCATCTACCGCGCCACGTCGCAATGGTTCGCCGGCATGGACGTGCAGCCGAACGACACCGACAAGACGCTGCGCGAGACCGCGCTCGAAGGCATCGAAAACACCGCCTTCTATCCGGCGTGGGGCAAGCAGCGCCTGTTCAGCATGATCGCCAACCGCCCGGACTGGACGCTGTCGCGCCAACGCCAATGGGGCGTGCCGATGGCGTTCTTTGTGCACAAGGAAACCGGCGAGCTGCATCCGCGTACGCTGGAATTGCTCGAGGAAGTCGCGCAACGCGTCGAGAAGGCCGGCATCGAAGCCTGGCAAACCCTCGACCCGCGCGAGCTGATCGGCGACGACGCCAACATGTACGAAAAGAACCGCGACACGCTGGACGTGTGGTTCGATTCGGGCACCACGCACTGGCACGTGCTGCGCGGCTCGCACAAGGACGAACTGCAATTCCCGGCCGACCTGTATCTGGAAGGCTCGGACCAGCACCGCGGCTGGTTCCACTCGTCGCTGCTGACCGCTTCGATGCTCGACGGCCGTCCGCCGTATAACGCGTTGCTCACGCACGGCTTCACCGTGGACGGCGAAGGCCGCAAGATGAGCAAGTCGCTCGGCAACGGCATCGATCCGCACGAAGTGGCGAACCGCCTCGGCGCGGAAATCATCCGCTTGTGGATCGCGTCGACCGACTATTCGGGCGAACTGGCGATCTCGGAAGAAATCCTGAAGCGCGTGACGGAAGGCTATCGCCGTATCCGCAACACGCTGCGCTTCCTGCTCGCGAACCTGTCGGACTTCGACTTCGCGCAGCACGCGCGTCCGGTCGAAGACTGGCTCGAGATCGACCGCTATGCGGTGGCGCTGTCGGCGAATCTGCAAAACGACATCCTCTCGCACTACGACAAGTACGAATTCCACCCGGTGGTCGCCAAGCTGCAGACGTTCTGCTCGGAAGACCTCGGCGGCTTCTATCTGGACGTGCTGAAAGACCGTCTGTACACGACCGCGGCGGACTCCGTCGCGCGCCGTTCGGCGCAGACCGCGCTGTATCACATCGCGCACGGCCTGCTGCGTCTGATGGCGCCGTTCCTGTCGTTCACCGCCGAAGAAGCGTGGAAGATCTTCCAACCTAACAGCGAGACGATCTTCACTGAGACGTATCACGCATTCCCGGCCGTGCCCGAAGCCGGCGCCCTGCTCGACAAATGGACGCTCCTGCGCGCCGCGCGCAGCGACGTGACCAAGGCGCTCGAAGAAGCGCGCGTGGCGAACCTGATCGGCTCGTCCTTGCAGGCGGAAGTCGAAATCCGTGCGAGCGGCGCGCGCTACGACGCGCTCACGAGCCTCGGCGACGATCTGAAGTTCGTGCTGATCACGTCGGCGGCGAGCGTCGCGAAGGTCGACAGCGAAGCGGAAGAAGGCGTCGAAGTCATCGCCTCGAAGTATCTGAAGTGCGAACGCTGCTGGCATTACCGCGCGGACGTCGGCGCGAATGCCGAACACCCCACGCTGTGCGGCCGCTGCTTCAGCAATCTGTTCGGCAACGGTGAAATCAGGAGCGCGGCATAATGGCGAGAACCATGTCGAAAACCGCGCCGAAAACATCTGTTGCAAACGGTTCGCTGGCGCCCTGGCTCGGCGTCGCGTTGATCGTCATCCTGTTCGATCAGTTGACGAAAATCGCGGTCCAGAAAGTGTTCGCCTACGGTGTCGCGCATGAGGTCACGTCGTTTTTCAACCTGATCCTCGTGTACAACCGCGGTGCGGCATTCAGTTTTCTCGCGATGGCGGGCGGCTGGCAACGCTGGGCGTTCACCGCGCTCGGCGTCGTGGCCGCGTTGGTGATCTGCTACCTGCTCAAGCGCCACGGCGGGCAGAAAATGTTCTGCACGGCGCTCGCGCTGATTCTCGGTGGCGCGCTCGGCAACGTGATCGACCGGCTCGCATATGGCCACGTGATCGACTTCCTCGATTTCCACGTGCGCACGTGGCACTGGCCGGCGTTCAATCTCGCCGACAGCGCGATCACAATCGGCGCGGTGCTGCTCGTGCTCGACGAACTGCGGCGCGTGCGCGGCTCGCGCTAACAGCGCGACCGCTGGCGTTTGCGCACCAGTACGCTTTGAAAGACATGGCGGCGGGGACGCAACGCCTCGCTGCCCGCCACCACGCTTAGTCGGAGGCTTTCGTTGGCAACCGCAGAACTCGCAGGAAAACACCTCGTCCTCGGCATGACGGGCGGCATTGCCTGCTACAAGATCGCCGAACTCACGCGTCTGCTGACCAAGGCCGGCGCGACCGTGCAGGTCGTCATGACCGAAGCGGCCACGCAATTCATCACCCCCGTCACCATGCAGGCGCTCTCGGGCCGTCCGGTCTACACGAGCCAGTGGGACGGGCGCGTGCCGAACAACATGGCGCACATCGACCTGTCGCGTGAAGCGGATGCGATCGTGATCGCGCCCGCCTCCACCGATTTCCTCGCCAAACTCGCCCACGGCATGGCCGACGACCTGCTGTCGACGCTGTGTGTCGCCCGCGATTGTCCGCTACTGGTCGTGCCGGCCATGAACCGGCAAATGTGGCAGAACCCGGCGACGCAGCGCAACGTCGCGCAATTGCGCGCGGACGGCATCGAAGTGCTCGGACCCGATTCGGGTCCGCAAGCGTGCGGCGAAGTCGGCGACGGCCGCATGCTCGAAGCCGCGGCCACTTACGAAGCCATCGCCTCGTTCTTCTCGCCGAAAATCCTCGCCGGCAAGCGCTTGCTGCTGACCGCCGGGCCGACGTTCGAGCCGCTCGATCCGGTACGCGGCATCACCAATCGCTCCAGCGGCAAGATGGGATTCGCGCTGGCGCGCGCCGCGCAACAGGCCGGCGCCGAAGTCCACCTGATCGCCGGCCCCGTCGCGCTGGATACGCCGTGGGGCGTATTCCGCCAGGACGTGCAAACCGCGCAGCAAATGCATGACGCGGTGATGCGCTCGGTCGCGGACGCCGACATTTTCATCGGCGTGGCCGCAGTGGCCGACTGGCGCGTCGATCACGCCAGCGAGCACAAGATCAAGAAGACCGCCGAGCGCGCGCTGCCGAGCTTCACCTTCGTCGAAAATCCGGACATTCTGGCCTCGGTGGCGAAACTGCCGCATCCGCCGTTCGCGGTCGGCTTCGCCGCGGAAAGCGGCGATCTGGAAGTGCATGGCGAAGAAAAGCGCGTGCGCAAAAATGTGCCGCTTCTGATCGGCAATCTCGGCCCACTGACTTTCGGCCTCGACGATAACGAAGTGATCCTGTTCGAAGCAGGCGGCGCGACCAAGCTGCCACGCGCCGACAAGCAGACGCTCGCGGGCGCTCTGATCGCGGAGATCGCCAGGCGTCTGCCCGACACAAGTCTGATTCGCTGAGCCATGCGCGCGACGCGTCAGCGCAGTCGCCACGCGTCGCACTAGCGAATGGAATCAACTGGAGCGGTACTGACATGACGCGACTATCCGTACTCGATCAAACGCCCGTGATCGCCGGGCACTCGGTGGCGGACGCGATTGCCGCCACGGTCGAACTCGCGCAGCTCGCCGACGACCTCGGCTATACGCGTTACTGGTGCGCCGAGCATCACGGGCTGCGCGGCGTGTCGAACCCCTGCCCCGAGGTGATGCTGGCGCGGCTCGGCAGCGTGACCCAACACATTCGACTGGGCTCCGGCGGCGTGATGCTGCCGTACTACAGCCCGTTCAAGGTCGCCGAGCAATTCATGATGCTCGAAGCGCTGTTCCCCAATCGCATCGATCTGGGCGTGGGACGCGCGCCGGGCGGCGACATGCGCACGGCGCAAGCAGTCGCTGCCGGCGACTACAATCGCGGCGATATCTTTCCGCAGCAGGTGGCCGATCTGCTCGGTCTGATGCACGGCACCTTGCCCGCCGATCACATTGCGAGCGGCGTGCTGCTGCAGCCGCAAATCGATACGCGTCCGCAACTGTGGATGCTCGGGTCGAGCGAATTCGGCGGCTTGCTGGCGGCGCAACTCGGCATTCCTTTTGCGTTTGCGCACTTCATTAACGCGCATTTCGGGCACCAGGTCGCGCATGCGTATCGTGAGCGCTTCAAGGCCGGACAGGACATGCAGCAACCGTATCTGGCGGCCGCCGTGTTCGTGATTTGCGCTGACACCGAACAGGAAGCGGCGGATCTGGAGAAAGCCGTCGATCTGCGCCGCGTGCAAATGGCCTATGGCCTGAACGAACCGATCCCGACGATCGAACAGGGCGTCGCGCAGGAATACGGCGAGCGCGAGCGTCTGGTGATCGATCGCGAGAAGCCGCGCAGCATCATCGGCACGCCGGAATCCGTCACCGAGCGGCTGCATGCCTTGCAGGAACAGTTCGAGGCCGACGAACTGATCGTGCTCACCGTTGCGGGCAGCTACCGCGCCCGTTTGCGCTCCTATGAACTTCTCGCCGAAGCGTTCCAGCTCGGACGCCCGGCCTCCACTTCTTAACCTTTGAATCTGCATGAAACTCGACCTCAAGATCCTCGACGCGCGCATGCGCGAGCAGCTCCCGGCTTACGCCACCAACGGCAGCGCGGGCCTCGACCTGCGCGCATGCCTCGACGAACCGTTGACCTTGAAACCCGGCGAAACCGCTTTGGTGCCGACGGGTCTGGCGATTCACGTCGGCGATCCGGGCTATGCCGCGCTGATTCTGCCGCGCTCGGGACTGGGGCATAAGCACGGCATCGTGCTGGGCAATCTGGTCGGCCTGATCGATTCGGATTACCAAGGTCAACTGATGATTTCGACGTGGAACCGTGGCGAGACCACGTTCGTGCTGAATCCGATGGAACGCCTCGCGCAACTGGTGATCGTGCCGGTCGTGCAAGCGGAATTCAATATCGTCGACGACTTCGAAACCAGCGAGCGCGGCGCCGGCGGATTCGGCAGCACGGGCAAGCATTGATCGATTCGATTGCTTCGGTCTACCGACTGTAACGAGCGTAGATCGAAGCAAAAACGAGCGCACAAAAGAAAACGGCGCGGGGTTAAACCCGCGCCGTTCTGCTTTCTGATGCCGACTCGAACTTACTCGATTTCCACCGCTTCCGGATTCGGATTGCGCGGCGCCGGATGCTCGTCGAAGGTCAACTGCACCTTGTCTTCCACATCCACATCGACGGAGACGCGGCCGCCGTTCATCAGCTTGCCGAACAGCAACTCGTCGGCCAGTGCACGACGGATCGTGTCCTGGATCAGACGCTGCATCGGCCGCGCGCCCATCAACGGATCGAAACCGTGCTTGGCGAGATGCTTGCGCAGCGCGTCGGTGAAGAGCGCATCGACCTTCTTCTCGTGCAACTGATCTTCCAGCTGCATCAGGAACTTGTCGACCACGCGCATGATGATTTCCTCATCGAGCGAGCGGAAGCTGATCGTTGCGTCCAGACGATTACGGAACTCCGGCGTGAACATGCGCTTGATGTCGACCATTTCGTCGCCGGTTTCGCGACGATTCGTGAAGCCGATCACCGACTTGCCCATCGCCTCGGCGCCCGCATTCGTCGTCATGATGATGATGACGTTGCGGAAATCCGCCTTGCGGCCGTTGTTGTCCGTCAGCGTGCCGTGGTCCATCACCTGCAGCAGCACGTTGTAGATGTCCGGATGCGCCTTCTCGATTTCGTCGAGCAGCAGCACGCAATGCGGCTTCTTCGTGACAGCTTCGGTCAGCAGACCGCCCTGGTCGAAACCGACATAGCCCGGCGGCGCGCCGATCAAACGGCTGACCGCGTGACGCTCCATGTATTCCGACATGTCGAAGCGAATCAGCTCGATGCCCAGCGTGAACGCCAGTTGCTTCGCCACTTCCGTCTTGCCGACGCCCGTAGGGCCGGAGAACAGGAACGCGCCGATCGGCTTGTCCAGCTTGCCGAGACCCGCACGCGCCATCTTGATCGCGGCCGACAGCGCGTCGATTGCCGGGTCTTGCCCGAACACCACGCTCTTCAGATCGCGATCCAGCGTTTGCAGCTTGCTGCGATCGTCTTGCGACACGCTTTGCGGCGGGACGCGGGCAATCTTCGAGATGATTTCCTCGATCTCGTTCTTGCCGATGGTCTTCTTCTGCTTCGACTTCGGCAGAATGCGTTGCGCCGCGCCCGCTTCGTCGATCACGTCGATCGCCTTGTCCGGCAGATGACGATCCGTGATGAAGCGTGCCGACAACTCAGCCGCCGCCGACAGCGCGCCCGACGAATACTTCACGCCGTGGTGCTCTTCGAAACGCGACTTCAGGCCACGCAGGATCGCCACCGTCTGTTCGACGGTCGGCTCGGTCACGTCGACCTTCTGGAAACGGCGCGACAATGCCGCGTCTTTTTCGAAGATGCCGCGATATTCCGTGAACGTGGTCGCACCGATGCACTTCAACGTGCCCGACGACAACGCCGGCTTGAGCAGGTTCGACGCGTCCAGCGTGCCGCCCGACGCAGCGCCTGCGCCGATCAGCGTATGAATTTCGTCGATGAACAGGATTGCGTGCGGACGTTCCTTCAATTCTTTGAGGACCGTCTTCAGGCGCTGTTCGAAGTCGCCGCGATACTTGGTGCCGGCGAGCAGCGCGCCCATGTCGAGCGAATACACCTGCGCATCCGCGAGAATGTCCGGCACTTCGCCGCGCGTAATGCGCCACGCGAGGCCTTCGGCGATCGCCGTCTTACCGACGCCCGCCTCACCGACCAGCAGCGGGTTATTCTTGCGGCGGCGGCACAGCACCTGCACCACACGCTCGACTTCCGACTCGCGTCCGATCAGCGGATCGATCCGGCCGTCTTTCGCCATCTGGTTCAGGTTCTGGGTGAACTGCGCCAGCGGGGTTTCCTTCTGCGCGGCGGCTTCGTCGGACTCGGCATTCGCGTCGCTCGCTTTCGCGGCGTCCGTGCTGCTCGTCTTGGCGATGCCGTGCGAGATGAAATTCACCACGTCCAGACGCGTGACGCCCTGCTGTTGCAGGTAGTACACCGCGTGCGAATCCTTCTCGCCGAAGATCGCAACCAGCACGTTCGCGCCGGTCACTTCCTTCTTGCCATTCGAGGTGGACTGCACATGCATGATCGCGCGCTGAATCACACGCTGGAAACCCAGCGTGGGCTGCGTGTCGACGTCGTCCGTGCCAGGCACGGTCGGCGTGTTGTCATGAATGAAGTTGCGCAGGTTCTGGCGCAGATCCTCGATATTGGCCGCGCATGCACGCAACACCTCCGCCGCTGTCGGATTGTCCAACAGGGCCAGCAAAAGGTGTTCGACCGTTATGAACTCGTGCCGCGCCTGGCGTGCTTCCATGAACGCCATGTGCAGGCTGACTTCCAGTTCCTGGGCAATCATGCTTCCTCCATCACACACTGCAGCGGATGCCCGGCCTGCCGTGCGTGGGTAACGACTTGCTCGACTTTGGTCGACGCGATGTCCCGCGTATAGACCCCACAAACTCCCCTGCCCTCGCGATGCACCTTCAACATTACCTGTGTTGCGGTTTCACGATCTTTATTGAAATATTCCTGCACGATCATCACGACAAATTCCATTGGCGTGAAGTCGTCATTCAGCAGCACCACCTTGTACATGGATGGCGGCTTGAGCTTCTTCTCCTGCCGCTCCAGTACGGTGCCGTCCTGCTTGTCCGGGATAATCGCCATACACCCATTCTAAACAACTAGGACAGGCCCGCAATCCTGTCAAAACCCGGCCGACCGGCCGGTGAGCCCGTTCGCTACCGCTTGATGGGTGATTACCCCGCCATGCGTGCGTTAAATCGACGAGCCGATTGCGGAGCCGGCCCCTATCCTGTGATGCCTTGCGGTTGTGTTGCACCGCAGTCGGATCGAGTATCGCACAACCTGCCGTAGCTGGCTGACGGCTCGCCTGGCCTCATCGCCGGCGGTGCGACCCGCAGAACAGCATGTGAGTCGATTATGCGACTTTTCAAGACGGCCCGCTTGCGCAACCGCACATAACGAAAGCGGGAAAAACCCTGGAAAGTGCCGGTTTGCAACGCCACAACTACGTCTCAAAATTTTCTTGACACCCGAATAAAGAGCCTCAACAATCAAGCTGGCACTTTTTTCACTGCGCCATAATTTCGAAAAAATGCCGATGGTGAGCTTGTGAGGAGGGAGCGGCTGCCTCGCGCGGTCGTCGAGCTTTTCGAGGGCTCGTGGTAGTGACATGAGTTACAGGGGAAGTTGGAATGGCAACTGGTACGGTCAAATGGTTCAATGACGCAAAAGGTTTCGGATTCATCACGCCTGATGAAGGTGGTGAGGATCTGTTTGCACACTTCTCGGCCATCCAGATGAATGGGTTCAAAACCCTCAAGGAAGGCCAAAAGGTAACCTTCGAGGTCGTGCAAGGCCCGAAAGGCAAACAGGCATCGAACATCCAGGCACCTGCCTGATACTGGTCGATACCCGTCCTTTGAAACCCGGCTTCGTGCCGGGTTTCTTTTTTTGGACGTCGGCTTCCAGCCGTGCTTATTGCATGCACGTCCCACATATCGGGTAGCGTTTCGGCCTGCTGTCCACTTCCGCTTTTGCGATGATGGCCGTCCGTCGGTCTTTTGCACTGATCAGGGGCAAGCACGGAGCGAAATATAGGCAACCGTATGGCAGGTTCCTATAGCGCTTTTTTGCAGCATCGCGAATATCTAATCGCGCGACGTTCCACGCGCCAGAAAACAAACAACCCCGGCCGCCTCTCAGCGCCGGGGTTGCAGATACGACCTACGTCAATTCAACGCGAACCGCTCACAAATTCTCGATCAGCACCTGGCCGAAGCCCGAACACGACACCTGCGTCGCGCCTTCCATCAAACGCGCGAAGTCGTACGTGACGCGTTTTTGCAGAATCGACTTTTCCATCGACTTGATGATCAGATCCGCCGCCTCGGTCCAGCCGAGATGGCGCAGCATCATTTCCGCCGAGAGAATTTCCGAACCCGGGTTCACGTAGTCCTTGCCGGCGTACTTCGGTGCGGTGCCGTGCGTGGCTTCGAACATCGCGACCGAATCCGACATGTTCGCGCCCGGCGCGATACCGATACCGCCGACCTGCGCAGCCAACGCGTCCGACACATAGTCGCCATTCAGGTTGAGCGTGGCGATCACGTCATACTCGGCCGGACGCAGCAGGATCTGCTGCAGGAACGCGTCAGCGATCACATCCTTCAGGACGATGTCGCCACCGGTCTTCGGATTCTTGATCTTCATCCACGGGCCGCCGTCGATCAGTTCCGCGGCGAATTCCTTTTGCGCCAGCGCATAACCGTAGTCGCGGAACGCGCCTTCGGTGAACTTCATGATGTTGCCCTTGTGCACCAGCGTGACCGAGCGGCGTTCGTTGTCGATCGCGTACTGGATCGCTTTGCGCACCAGACGCTCCGTGCCCTCACGCGACACCGGCTTGATGCCGATCCCCGACGTATCCGGGAAGCGGATCTTCTTCACGCCCATCTCTTCGCGCAGGAACTTGATGACCTTCTTCGCTTGCTCCGATTCAGCCTGCCATTCGATACCGGCGTAGATGTCTTCCGAGTTCTCGCGGAAGATCACCATGTTGGTCTTCTCCGGCTCACGCACCGGCGAAGGCACACCCTTGAAATACTGCACCGGACGCAAACACACGTAGAGGTCCAACTCCTGGCGCAGCGCGACGTTCAGCGAACGGATGCCGCCGCCGACCGGGGTGGTGAGCGGGCCCTTGATCGATACGACGTATTCCTTGAGCACCTGCAGCGTCTCTTCCGGCAGCCATACGTCCGGGCCGTAAACCTTGGTCGACTTTTCGCCAGCGTAGATTTCCATCCAGTGGATTTTCTTCTTGCCCGCGTATGCTTTTTCGACCGCGGCATCCACCACTTTGATCATGACCGGCGTGATGTCGAGACCGGTACCGTCGCCTTCGATATACGGAATGATCGGCTGATCGGACACGTTGAGCGAGAAATCGGCGTTGACGGTGATCTTGTCACCACCGGTCGGAACCTTGATGTGCTGATACGGCATGATCGGACTCCAGTGAAGGCTGTGCTGAAAGCTGATGGGGAGACTGCGAAATGGGGCGCTCCTCGCTACGCGCAATGCCGGACGACTGCAAGCGGCCTGGCAGCTATTCTAGCCCACACGGCCGCCGCCCCGAGGCGGCAACGGCTCGGGGTTTTCCAACATGGACGAAACGCAAATCCGCGAGGCATAAGTCTTATGTCTTATACAAGACATGGAGCCTGTCGCCACGCAATATGCTTTATTATCCCGCCATTTACTCTTGGTCCGGCGTCTCCTGGAGACCGGCGGCGCTGCGCGACTCACTCTCCACTCCCTATGCGCCTTCTCGCTCTGAACAAACCGTTCGGCACCATCTGTCAGTTCTCGCCGCACGAGACGCGGGCGTCGCTGGCGGACTGGGTCAAGGTGCCCAACGTGTATCCGGCGGGCCGGCTCGATTCCGATAGCGAAGGCCTGCTGCTTCTCACCGACGACGGCGCATTGCAAGCGCGCATCGCCGAGCCGCGTCACAAGCTTGTCAAACGTTATTGGGCGCAAGTGGAAGGCGTGGTCGATGCGGCCACGCTGAAGAAACTCGCACGCGGCGTCGATCTCGGCGATTACGTGACGCGGCCATGCCGTGCGGAATACGTCGAACCGACCGACGCGCTCTGGACACGCACGCCGCCGATTCGCTACCGTGCCGCGATACCGACCACATGGATCGAGCTGTCGATCACCGAAGGCAAGAACCGCCAGGTGCGTCGCATGACTGCCGCGGTGGGGTTCCCGACGCTGCGTTTGGTGCGCGTCGGCATCGGCGCGCTCGACATATTTTCGCTCGGGCTGCAACCGGGAGAGAGCGTCGAATTGCCACCGAAGGCGCCGTGGGAAGGCATCGCCTGATCATCTGCACGCACGCATCGACTGATGATGGAATCCGCAACACGCTCGCACTTCACGCTGCTGAAAAAATAAGCTAACTCGTTGTATCAGCAAACAAAAGAGCGCGTGAAACTACGGTGAAAAACGCGTGAAACAATTGCATGCGCGCGTACGCCGCGGCCTCTCATTCGCATCAACGCAGCCGCATATAAATTTCCACGAAATTCACGTCAACCGGCGCATGAGCTCAGGCGTTATTCGACGCAGATGCCGCCCGAAGCTATCCGGCATTCAGCCTTAAGGGCCTTTGTGCAAGCCGCTCTTGCGGTCAGTGCAGGGAGTCTGAGCGCTAAAGCAGACGTGTCGAAAAATTTGTCGATGCGGCTGTCAACCGAAAGGTGGATGGCACGTTTACCGACATGACTCCATATATAACCGGGTCATTTGGTTAATTAACTAAAGCTGAGGATTCACAAAATGAACAAACTGATCGCCGCTCTGGTCGCTGGTCTCTTCGCAACGGCAGCATTCGCACAAGCTTCGGCACCGGCAGCAGCTTCGGCAGCTCCGGCAGCAGCAGCTTCGTCGGCAAAGAAGACCACGAAGCACGCTCACAAGAAGTCGCACAAGAAGGCAGCAGCTGCTGCTGCAGCTTCGGGCGCTTCGGAGTAAGTTTGTTGTAAAAACGCAGTCAAGAACTAGCTTCATTGCCGTTCTTACGGCGTTGAAAGGCAGATCACCGCAAGGCGATCTGCCTTTTTGTTTTTGACGCGCTCGCGTAACATTCGCGGGTTAATTTCCAGCAAGGAGTCATGCCGTGCGATTTCCCATGCGCTCGTTGATTGCGCGTTTCGCTGTTGCCGTTGCACTGCCGCTCGCCGCGTTGTCGTTTGTCGCTACCACTGCTGCTCCCGTGCATGCGCAGCAGATGCCGGCCGGCGCCAAACAGCCCAGCGAATTTCCTCGCGCGAAACTGACCGCGGGCATGTTCGTGATCGACGCCGCCGTCGCCGCGAACGACGCGGACCGCGAGCAAGGCCTCATGTATCGCACGAGTCTCGCGCCGAACGAAGGTATGCTGTTCGTCTTCGGCGAAAACGCCGTGCATTGCTTCTGGATGAAAAACACGCTGATCCCGCTGTCGATCGCGTTCATGCGCGCCGACGGCACGGTCACCGACATCGACGAGATGCAGGCCGAAACCACCAACAATCACTGCCCGAAGAACAACGGCGTGTATGCGTTGGAGATGAGCAAAGGCTGGTTCACGTCGAAGGGCATCAAACCGGGGATGAAGATCCAGGGCTTGCCGGCCGCGCAATAAAACCGCGCCGGCCGCGCGAAAACGCCGCCGCTTCGTCCCACCGCTTTCCGAGAGCCGGTGCCTTGTTCCAGGGCGCCGGCTTTTTTCTTTTCCGCGCCGCGGCATCGGCGGGCGGGCACGATCGCCTCGCCTGGCACCACATCGAAGCGCGCGGCGCCGGCAGCCGAAGCCTTGCCAGCAGGCGTTCACGTCCGGCTGGCAAGATTCCTGCAAAAGACGGGCCGACGCGCTATCCTAGTAGTCTTAGTAAAGCAGCATCCAGGCTCCCCGGGCAGCACAGACTGCCGCCCGGCAAGCGTTTCAGGCGCGCCATTCCAAGGAGGTTCACGTGCCCCGCAAGACTCCCATCGAGCGCTACCGGAACATCGGCATCAGCGCTCACATCGATGCCGGCAAAACCACCACCACTGAACGCATCCTGTTCTACACCGGCGTGACCCACAAGATCGGCGAGGTTCACGACGGTGCGGCAACGATGGACTGGATGGAACAGGAGCAGGAGCGCGGCATCACCATCACGTCGGCGGCCACTACCGCTTTCTGGAAGGGCATGGCCGGCAACTATCCGGAACACCGGATCAACATCATCGACACCCCCGGACACGTCGACTTCACGATCGAAGTGGAGCGCTCCATGCGCGTGCTCGACGGCGCGTGCATGGTGTACGACTCGGTCGGCGGCGTGCAACCGCAGTCGGAAACCGTGTGGCGCCAGGCGAACAAGTACAAGGTGCCGCGCATTGCGTTCGTCAACAAGATGGACCGCGTGGGCGCGGACTTCTTCCGCGTGCAGCGGCAGATCGGCGATCGCCTGAAGGGCGTCGCGGTGCCGATCCAGATTCCGGTCGGCGCGGAAGATCATTTCCAGGGCGTGGTCGATCTGGTCAAGATGAAGGCGATTTACTGGGACGAAGAGAACCAGGGCATCAAGTTCGAATACCGTGATATTCCGCCGGAACTCGCGGCGACCGCGAAGGAATGGCACGACAAGATGGTCGAGGCCGCAGCAGAGGCGAACGAGGAATTGCTCGACAAATACCTCGGTGGCGAAACCCTGACCGAAGAGGAAATCAAGTACGGCATTCGCACGCGCTGCATCGCCAACGAAATCGTGCCGATGCTGTGCGGCAGCGCGTTCAAGAACAAGGGCGTGCAAGCCATGCTCGACGCGGTGATCGACTATCTGCCCTCGCCGGTCGACGTGCCCGCCATTACCGGTCACGACGAATACGACAAGGAAATCGAGCGCCATCCGAGCGACACCGATCCGTTCTCGGCGCTCGCCTTCAAGATCATGACCGACCCGTTCGTCGGCCAGCTGATTTTCTTCCGCGTCTATTCGGGCGTGGTGAATTCGGGCGACACGGTCTACAACGCGATCAAGGAAAAGAAGGAACGCCTTGGCCGGATCCTGCAGATGCACGCCAACGAGCGCAAGGAAATCAAGGAAGTCTACGCGGGCGACATCGCCGCGGCCGTCGGCCTGAAGGAAGCGACCACGGGCGACACGCTGTGCGATCCGAACCACGTGATCATCCTCGAAAAGATGATCTTCCCGGAACCGGTGATCTCGCAGGCTGTCGAGCCGAAGACCAAGGTCGACCAGGAAAAGATGGGCATCGCGCTTAACCGTCTTGCCCAGGAAGATCCGTCGTTCCGCGTGCAGACGGATGAAGAATCCGGCCAGACGATCATCTCGGGCATGGGCGAGTTGCACCTGGAAATTCTGGTCGATCGCATGAAGCGCGAGTTCGGCGTCGAGGCGACTGTCGGCAAGCCGCAGGTCGCGTATCGCGAGACGGTGCGCAACAAGGTCGAAGACGTCGAAGGCAAGTTCGTCAAGCAGTCGGGCGGCCGCGGTCAGTACGGCCACGCGGTGATCACGCTGGAGCCGGCGCCGCAAGGCAAGGGTTACGAGTTCGTCGACGCGATCAAGGGCGGCGTGATTCCGCGCGAATACATTCCGGCAGTCGACAAGGGCATCGTCGAAACGCTGAAGGCCGGCGTGCTGGCGGGCTACCCGGTGGTCGACGTGAAGGTGACGCTGACCTTCGGTTCGTACCACGACGTCGACTCGAACGAAAACGCGTTCCGCATGGCCGGCTCGATGGCCTTCAAGGAAGCGATGCGCAAAGCCAAGCCCGTGCTGCTCGAACCGATGATGGCCGTCGAGGTGGAAACGCCGGAAGACTTCATGGGCAACGTGATGGGCGATCTGTCGAGCCGTCGCGGCATGGTGCAAGGCATGGAAGACATCGCCGGCGGCGGCGGCAAGCTGGTGCGCGCCGAAGTGCCGCTCGCGGAGATGTTCGGCTACTCGACGTCGCTGCGCTCCGCGACCCAGGGCCGCGCGACCTACACGATGGAGTTTAAGCACTACGCGGAAACGCCGAACAACGTCGCTGAAGCCGTGATCAACGCGAAGCACAAGTAAGCGCGATCCACCATCCAGCCGAAGGCAGCACACGCCAACGGCTCGAAGCCCGTCCTCTGTGGACGGGCTTTTTTTCGTCCGCCGCGCCGCACACGGGGCTTCTTCACACGCACGTTTTTGAACATGCAAAAATGCCAGACGGCGCCGTGCCGAACGCCGGGACTTACGCCCTCGAGGAGACACATCATGAGCCAGGATCACGAACACCCGCATTACAAAGACGTGCCGCCGGCTGCGCCGGTCGATTGGCGCGAGCACGGCGTGAAGGTCATCAAAGGCGATCAGCTCGATAGCAACACCGCGCAGACGCCGGGCATGAATCGCGCGGCCGCGATCAACGCGGCACGTGTCGGCGCGCAGAAGATCTGGGCCGGCACCGTGACGATCCATCCGAATGCGAAAACCGGCGCGCATCATCATGGCGCGCTCGAAAGCGTGATCTACGTGGTACGCGGGCAGGCGCGCATGCGCTGGGGCGAGCATCTGGAGTTCACCGCCGAAGCCGGCCCCGGCGACTTCATCTTCGTACCGCCGTATGTTCCGCATCAGGAGATCAATGCAAGCACCGACGACCCGCTCGAATGCGTGCTGGTACGCAGCGACAACGAAGCGGTGGTGGTCAATCTGAACATCGACGCCGTGGAACAGCCCGAGACGGTGTTCTGGGTCGATCCGATTCACAAGCATCCGCACGATCACTAACTCTTGCCACGCGACTCATGACGCCGACCGCTTCCCTGCGCCCACGCCTCTTCACGCTGTACGCCGTGCTGATCGCCGCCAATCTCGGCGCATGGGCGTGGGCCCTGATCGCGTTTCGCCACTATCCGCTGCTGCTCGGCACCGCGCTGCTCGCCTATGGCTTCGGCCTGCGTCACGCGGTCGACGCGGATCACATCGCGGCGATCGACGCTGTCACGCGCAAGCTCATGCAAACCGGCAAGCGTCCGCTCGGCGTCGGGCTATCGTTTTCGCTAGGGCATTCGACGATCGTGATTCTGGCGACGATCGGCATCGCGTGGACCGCGCATTCGCTGCACGGCCGTTTCGAGACCTTCAAGGCGGTGGGCGGCACGATCGGCACGTTGGTCTCGGCAAGCTTTCTGCTGGTGCTGGCCGCCGTCAACCTCGTGATTCTGCGCGACGTGTGGCGCCGTTACCGGCACGTCCAACGTAGCGGCGAATTGCCTGCGCAAACGCCGGACTCGACTGCGCCGGCCGGTCTGCTGTCGCGCGCTCTGCGGCCGCTCTTCAGGCTCGTGACGAAAAGCTGGCACATGTACCCCGTCGGCGTGCTGTTCGGCCTCGGCTTCGATACCGCGACCGAGATCGGCCTGCTGGCGATCGCCGCATCGGAAGCCGGCAAAGGTCTGCCGCTTTATTCGATTCTCGTGTTCCCCGCGCTCTTCACAGCCGGCATGACGCTGGTCGATTCGACCGACAACGTATTGATGGTCCACGCCTACGGCTGGGCCATGGACGACCCGAAACGCAAGCTCTACTACAACGCGAGCATCACCTTCGTCTCGGCGGTGGTGGCGATTGTGATCGGCGGCGTCGAGGCGCTGGGTCTGCTGTCGGACAAGCTCGGTCTGAACGGCGGCGTGTGGGATGCGGTGGCCAGCATGAACGAGCGCTTCGGTGTGCTGGGTTACGGCATCGTCGCGATGTTCATGGCGTGCTGGATCGGCTCGGTGCTGTTCCATCGCTGGCGGCGCCCGGGTGCGGTCGCGCGGTAAATCCAACACCGGCCGCGCGACATGATCGGTAAGCTTTCCATTCGCGGCATTAGCCGTTGCGCTGCTGCGGCGGTGGGCGTACCGGGCATGCCTCGCGCCGCGGCCATACAGAGCGTTGTGGTGACGATACACACCAGCCCTTTTAGCCCCCAATCGGGACCCCGGCAGCGCCGCAAGCGCTCCGAATCCACGGGCAATCGCTTACACTGAACCCGCTTCGCCTCGTCGCTTTCGTCATTGCAATACCGTCGCCCTGTCGCGCGCATCTGGCGCGGCCCTTCAGAACCGGCAACAGAACGGACTGGACACTCCATCGATGAAGACTCCCGCGGACCGATTTCTCGCACTCGACGCAGCCCGCCTCACCGCCGACGCCTACGGCAACCACGCCATCGACGAATTTCTCGCCGGCCGCATCACGCGCCGCGATCTGCTGCGCTATGCCAGCGTGATCGGTTTGTCGCTGGTGGGCGGCGGCGTGCTGAATGCGCCGCGAGCCCGCGCGCAAGGCACCGCCGGCGCGTCGAATCAGACGATCCGCGTGGCTCACCTGACGCCTGCGGGCGCGGTCGATCCGCTCACGGTGACGGACGCCGCGAGTCTTGCGCTGCTGAATCAGACCGGCGAATTCCTGATCGACGACGACGGCGAAAAACTCGTGCTGAAGCCGGCGCTTGCCCTGTCGTGGAAGCCGAACGACAAGGGCGACGTGTGGACCTTCAAGCTGCGTCCGAACGTCAAGTTCCACGACGGCCAGCCCTTCACCGCCAAAGACGCGGCCGCCACGTTCGACCGCCTCGCCGATCCGGCCAGCGGCTCGGCCGCGCTGTCCGTACTCAAGGGCGTGCTGTCGAAAGGCGGCGCGAAAGTGGTGGACGACCACACGATCGCGTTTCATCTGGATGCGCCGAACGGCAACTTCCCCTATTACGTTTCCTCGGACAATTACAACGCCGTGATCCTGCCCGCGAACTATGCGGGCGGTTATGAAAAGAGCTTCATCGGCACAGGTCCGTTCAAGCTCGAAAAGTATCAGGCGAAAGTGGGCGCATCGTTCGTGCGTAATCCCGACTACTGGGGCGACAAAGCGCTACCACAACGCGTACAGTTCTCCTTCTACGCCGACGAACAGGCGCAGTTACTCGCGCTGCAAGGCCATCAGGCGGATGTGATGGGCACCTTCACCGTGCAGGGCGGCGCCGGCATTCTGAACAATCCGGATTACAAGGCCGTGGGTGTGAAGTCGAGCGCGCATCGGCAGATTCACATGCGCAACGACAATCCGTTGTTCAAGGACAAGCGTGTGCGCCAGGCGCTGGCGTTGTCGCTCGATCGCGACGTGCTGGTGCGCGGCCTTTTCAAAGGGCGCGCGCAACTCGGCAACGACAGTCCGTTCGCTCCCGTGTTTCCGTCGTCGGATGCGGGCGTGCCGCAACGCAAGATCGACGTCGCGAAGGCCAAGCAACTGCTTGCGCAAGCGGGCGTGCCGAACGGCTTCGACGTGACGCTGACCACCGAAAAATACATGGAGATTCCCGATCTCGCGGTGGTCGTGCAGAACGCGGCGAAGGCCATCGGCGTGCGCATCAATCTGAAGGTGGAGAGCCAGTCGCTCTATTACGGCGCGGGCACGCCGGGCAAATCGGATTGGCTGGACTCGCCGCTCGGCATCACCGACTACGGTCATCGCGGCGTGCCGAATGTGTTCCTGAATGCGCCGCTCACCAGCACCGGCACGTGGAACGCCGCGCACTTCAAAAATCCGCAATACGATCAACTGGTCGCGCAATTCGTCGCCGCCATTGATCTCGGCTCGCAGAAGAAGATCTCCGGGCAAATCCAGACGCTGCTGCTCGACGAGACGCCTATCATCATTCCGTTCTTCTACGATCAACTGATCGCCATGCGCAAGGGTGTGAACGGCGTGCGCTTCACCGCGCTTGCGCAACTCTATTTCGACCGCGCGGTGTTGAGCGCGTAAGCGCAGGCGTTTCGGCAGGAGAGCACGATGTCGACCACGGTGACCCCTTCCGCTCCCTCTGCGCCGAACGGCAATGTGGGCCGCGTCGTGCGGTTTCTGGCGACGCGCGTCGGCTTGTCGCTGATCACGCTGTGGCTGCTCTCGGTGATCGTGTTCGCGGGCGGGCAGCTTCTGCCCGGCGATATCGGCCGCGCGGTCCTCGGGCCGCTCGCCGATGCGCGCGCGGTCGCCGCGCTCAATCATCAACTCGGCGCGGACCGGCCGCTCATGACGCAATACGTCGAATGGATTTCGCATTTCGTGCGCGGCGATATGGGGCTGTCTTATGCGTATCGCGAGCCGGTCGGGCCGTTTATCGCCGAGGCGCTCGCGCATTCCGCCAAACTTGGCTTGCTGGCGTTCATCGTGGTCGTGCCGCTCGGCATTGCGGGCGGCGTGTGGTCGGCCATGCACGCGGGACGCTGGCTCGATCGCACGATCAGCATTGCCGGATTGTCGGCGACGGTGGTGCCGGAATTCGTTTCGTCGATCGTGCTGATTCTGGTGTTCGGCGTGTGGCTGCGCTGGCTGCCGATCGAAGCGTCGTATCCGCCCGAAGCGAGCGCACTCGAACAGTTGCGCCATCTGGTGTTGCCGGTGCTGCCGCTCGTGCTGGTGTTCTTCGGCTATATCGCGAGAATGGCGCGCGCCGGCACCGTCGAAGCGCTCGAAGCGGACTACACGCGCACCGCGATTCTCAAAGGCCTGCCGCGCCATATCGTGATCTGGCGGCACGTGTTGCGCAATGCGTTGCTGCCCACCATCACGGTCGCCGCCACGCAACTCGGTTATATGATCGGCGGCCTCGTGGTGGTCGAGACGCTGTTCCACTATCAGGGCATCGGCTCGCTGATCTACAACGCCGCCAAAGCCAAGGACTTTCCGATGCTCGAGGCGGGCGTGCTCACGATCGGCGTGGTCTACACGGTCGCTAACCTCGTTGCCGACGCGCTGCATGTCCTGCTCAATCCGCGGCTGCGGGTAAGGAGCGCTGAATGAGCACTATCGTTCCGCCGACTCCGCGTGTCGCTGCCGAGCCGCGCTTCGACCAGTTGCGCGTGCTGCTGCGCTCGCCCACTTTCGTGGTCGGCGTGGTGATCGTCACGTGGTGGATCGTCTGTGCCATTGCCGGGCAGTGGATCGTACGCATTGATCCGTACGCGTCCGATCCACTCAACTCGCTAACGCCGCCCGACAGCACGCATTGGTTCGGCACCGACCAACTCGGACGCGACGTGTTCTCGCGCGTGATCGTCGGCGCGCGCGACATTCTCACCATCGCGCCGCTCGCGACTTTGCTCGGCACGGTAGCGGGTACCGCTTTGGGCTTGATCGTCGGCTACTTCGAAGGCTGGGTCGACAACGTGGTCGGACGCGCGATCGACGCCGTGCTCGCGCTGCCGCTCGTGATCGTCGCGCTGCTCGCGCTGGCCGCGGTCGGCGCGTCGAACTTCACCGTCATCCTCGTGATCGGCATCACGTTCACACCCATCACCGCGCGCACCGTGCGCGCCGCCGTATTCGCCGAACGGCATCTCGACTATGTCGCCGCGGCGCAGCTGCGCGGCGAACGCGCGCCCTACATCATGTTCGCCGAGATTCTGCCGAACGTGCTGCCGCCCATCATCGTCGAAGCGACGGTGCGGCTCGGTTACGCGATCTTCGCGGTCGCCACGCTATCGTTTCTCGGCTTCGGCATTCAGCCGCCGTCGGCCGACTGGGGTCTCGCGCTGTCCGAGTCGTACACGCTGATGGCGGGCGGCGCGTGGTGGACCGTCGTATTCGCGGCCGGCGCGATTGCCAGCCTGGTGGTTGGCGTGAATCTGATCGCCGACAGCGTGCAAGGCGTGCTCGACCGATGAACGGCCCGCCGCCCTCCTCGTTCCCCGCCTTCGACGTCTCGAAGAGCGACCGCACGGACGCGCTGACCGTCGTCGGTCTGACGGTCACGTACCGCATGCGCGGACGCGATCGCGAAGTGCTGCAGGACATTTCGTTTCGCGTGCGGCGCGGCGAAGCGTACGGCCTCGTCGGCGAGTCCGGCTGCGGCAAGTCGACCGTCGCGATGGCTGCGCTGCGCTATCTGCCGCGTAACGGCAAAGTGAAGGCCGGCAAGATCATCATCGCCGGCGAGGACGTGCAGAAGCTCAACGCCGACGCGTTGCGCAACATGCGCGCGAATGCGATTTCGATGGTCTATCAGGATCCGGGGCGCGCGCTGAATCCGTCGCTGACGATCGCGCGTCAGGTCTCCGAGGCGTTCGAAGCCGCCGGTGTCGCGCGCGATGAAGCGTTGCGGCGCACACATGAGATGCTGCAGCGCGTGCGCATCGCATCGCCCGAGCGGGTGATGGAGAGTTATCCGCATCAACTGTCGGGCGGCATGCAACAGCGCGTGGTGATCGCGATGGCGCTCGCCTCGAACCCCGCGCTGCTGATTCTCGACGAACCGACCACCGGCCTCGACGCTACCGTCGAAGCGGAAGTGCTCGACCTCGTCGCGCAGTTGCGCAAGGAACTCGGCACGGCGGTGCTGTTCATCAGCCACAACCTCGCGGTGATCGGGCGGATGTGCGAACGCGTCGGCGTGCTTTACGCGGGCAAACTGGTCGAGGAAGGCGCGACGCAAGATGTCTTCACGCGGCCGCGCCATCCCTATACGGTCGGACTGTTGCGCTGTTTGCCCACGGCCGGGCGCAGCAAAGACAGCGAGCGGCTCGACACGATCGCGGGCAGTCTGCCCTTGCCAGGTTCCGTCACGCAGGGCTGCATTTACGCAGACCGTTGCCGCCTCGCCGACGACCGCTGCCGCCGTGAAGCGCCGCCGCCGTATCGCGTGAGCGCCGCGCGCGGCGATCAGATGTCGCGCTGCCATTACCACGAACGCGCGATCGAATTGCCCCGTGCGAGCGCGGAAGCGTTGCCCGAACGCAATGGCGCGTCGATCGACGGCAAGCCGCCTGCTCTCGTGCTGCGCGCAGAAAAACTCTCGAAGACATTTCACGTGTCCGGTGCCCCGCTGCGCGCGGTCGACAATGTCTCAATCGATCTCGCTAGCGGCGAGACGCTCGGGCTTGTCGGCGAATCGGGCAGCGGCAAGACGACGCTCGCCAAACTGATGCTCGGCCTGCTCACGCCGGATGCCGGCAGCGTGCTCGAACTCGACGGCGCCCCGCTCGCCGCGCGCGTCACGCGGCGCAACAACGATCAGGTCAAGTCCCTGCAGATCGTCTTTCAGAATCCGGACTCGGCGCTCAATCGGGCGCATTCGGTGAAGCGGCTGATCGGCCGTGCGCTGTCGCGCCTCACCGCGCTGCGTGGGCCGGCAATCGACGAACGGCTCGCCACATTGACGGCCGCCGTGCGGTTGCCGGAGCGCTATCTCGGCTCGCGCACGCGGCAACTGTCCGGCGGACTCAAACAGCGTGTGGCGATTGCCCGCGCGTTCGCCGGCGAGCCGCGCGTGGTGGTCTGCGACGAACCGACTTCGGCGCTCGACGTCTCCGTGCAGGCCGCGATCCTGAACCTGCTCGCCGATCTGCAGCGCGAGCGGGGCGTCAGTTACGTTTTCATCTCGCACGACCTGCATGTGGTTCGCTATCTGTCGGATCGCATCGCGGTGCTGTATCTGGGCCGGCTGCTGGAAATCGGACCGGCTGCCGCCGTGTTCGAAGGACCGCATCATCCTTATACGGAAGCGTTGCTGTCCTCGGTGCCGACACTCGATGGTCACGGTGGCGCGACCCGCATCCGCCTGTCCGGCGATTTGCCGAGCGCGGCATCGCCGCCGTCCGGTTGCGTGTTCCACACGCGCTGCCCGCGCAAGCTCGGCGCGATCTGCGAACAGCAAGACCCGCCGTTCGCCGATGCGGGCGAAGGCAACGCCGCAACGCCGTCCGCGCATCGAATCCGCTGCCACATCCCCGTCGACGAATTGCGCGCGCTGCAAACCGCATCACGCGGTGAGGCTGGAAAAGTCACGGGCAAAGTCCCTGACAAAGGCTCGGAAAACGCGCCCGAGAACGCCGGCCGTAACGAATAACACGGCATAGCGCGGCATCGAGCCCTCGCGTTTCAACGCCGAAACGTTTTCGCGTGTTTTTTCAGCGTGCGCATCGCACATCCCTATCCCACGCCTGTTAGCTCAAGGCTTTCCGGCCAATGGCATGGATATCGCTAAGTACTGACCAGACATCGCGACGCAATGCATGGCGACGGAGGCAAAACGGTGAGCGGGCAAGCGTGCGGAAGCGCTTGTACACACCGGGCTACGCAGCCGGGAAGATAACGATGAGTGTTTGACCGACATCGGCAAGACAATTCGGGGGACGACGAGGCCCGCGTACAGACAGGCCCGCCGATGCAGACTCGGCGTGAGAAATGGCGGCAACGAGGTGTCGTCGTTCCCTCGGGAGAGACGCGGTGAAAACCATAAGACTCAATCAGTACTACTGGGGGGTTATTCGGCGTGCGGCGATCGTAGCGGGTGTCGTTGCTCTGACGACTCAGGTCGCGTTTCCGGCCTCGACGGACGTGATCCCCAAATGGATGGTCCTCGCCGACGCGCCGCTGCCCGCCAGCGCCATGCAGGGCACAGCGCAACTCGCGCAGAACGACGGTGTAGCGCCGGGAGATTTGGCGACCGGCGCAGCGGCCGGCGAGCCGACTGCTGCCGACGACGCCGCCCTGGTATTTCAACCGCACGACTGCAGCGGCGCCAACGTCAGTGGATGCGCGCCTCACGGCGGCGGCAGCGGGAGTAACGGCGCGGCGAGTTCGGGGAACGGTGGCGCCGGTTCGGGCAGCGGCAACTCCGGTGGAGGTGGAAGCGGCAAGGGGGTGGCGGCGGGAGCGGGAATGGGGGGTGGCGGTGGTGGGGGCAGCGGTGGTGGTAGCAATGGCGGCGCAAGCGGCGGCGGTGGCAACAGCGGCGGTGGCAACAGCGGCGGTGGAAGCAGTGGCGGCGGAAGCGGCTGCGGTTGCGGAGGCTCCAACGGCGGCGCTGGCGCAGGTGGCGCTAAAGGTGGTGGCTTTGGCGGTGGTTTCGGCGGTGGTAAAGGTGGTGGTTTTGGCGGCGGCTTCGGCGGCGGCTTCGGTGGCGGTTTCGGCGGAGGCTTTGGCGGAGGCTTCGGCGGCGGTCACGGAGGCAAGGGTGGCGGCGGTAACGGTGGTGGCAATGGTGGAGGGAACGGGCACTAGCAATCGCCCGGTCTCTGGTTGGGGTGCCCCCCGCGCCCTAACGTCACCAATGTCACGTTCCGGTTTACCGTTCGCTGTCCGCCGGCATCGGCGGTGATGTCTCGATCCCCCGGTCGAGCGTCACCGCCCGAGGCCGGTTGGTTTGAGCGATCCACAGCGGGCCGATAACCCGCGGTGATGCAGATTCGGACCGCACACTCAAACCGCGCACGCCGAAGCGCTCACAGGCGGCTATAACTCGAACAATCGGCCGCCCGTGCGCGCGTAACCGGAACCAAACCGAAGCGATCGCCTCATATCAGATTCAACGTTCGATATGAGGGCACCACAACATGCAACGAAACGTCCCCCCCTCCGCGGCACGCGTGGTCACCAGCTTGTTGATGGCTGCCGCGCTCAGCGTCGCATCGCTCGCTCATGCGCAAACGGCAGCGCAAACACCAACGCAAACAGCGCCAGCGGCTCAGCCGCTTTCACCGACATTGTCGCAAGCCGCACCGCCGGTCGATCCCACCTTCTCCGCGTATTCGCTCGCGCAGACCTGCAAGCGGAAGAACGACAACGTCGCGCAAGGCCAATGCGTCGGCGCGATTCGCGGCATCATCCACGGCTATCAGTACGGCGTGCTGTTCCTCAGTCAGCGCACTGCGTTGCCGGCCAATGAAACGCAGCGCGTGTCGCTGTGCCTACGCAATACGCAGGTGTCGTCGATCGTCGACGAATTCGTCGCGGACGCCGCCCAGGTCAATGAAGATTCGCTCAAGCACACCCCCGCGGAAGTCGCGGTGCTCGGCTCCGTGCACATGCACCACGGCTGCAATTGACGAGGCGCGCGCGGCGCCCCGCTACGCTTACAGCATTTCGAGCGGACGCTTGCCGCGCGGCGGCTTGAAATAAGCGTCGATAGCGGCCAATTCGTCCGCGCCGAGTTGCAATTGCGACGCGCGATGGTTGTCGCCCACGTGCTCGACGCGCGCCGCCTTCGGAATCGCGAACACGCCGGGCTGGCGCAGCACCCATGCGAGCGCCACCTGGAACGCCGAGACGCCACGCGCGTCGGCGATATCGTCGAGCGGCGAGCGCTTCGGCAGGCGCGCGTGATCGACCGGGCTGTACGCCATGCCCGGCATCTTGCGCGCGGCGAGCCACGGCAGCAGATCGAACTCCGGCCCGCGGCGCGCCACGTTGTAGAGAATCTGATTCGTTGCGCAGGCATCGCCACCCGGCGTGGCGACGAGTTCTTCCATGTCCTCGGTATCGAAATTACTAACGCCCCAATGGCGGATCTTGCCGGCCCGGCGCAATGCCTCGAAGCCCTCGACCGTTTCCGCGAGCGGCACCGAGCCGCGCCAGTGCAGCAGATACAGATCGAGCTGATCGGTCTTCAAGCGCTTGAGACTCTGCTCGCAGGCCGCAATCACGCCGCGCCGGCTGGCGTTGTGCGGATATACCTTGCTAACCAGAAACACCTTGTCGCGCAAGCCGGCGAGCGCGTCGCCCAGCAGCGATTCGGTCGCGCCGTCGCCGTACATTTCCGCCGTATCGATCAACGTCATGCCGAGTTCGATGCCGCAACGCAGCGCGTCGATTTCAGCGGCACGCCGCGCCAGCTTTTCGCCCATCTCCCAGGTGCCCTGACCCAGTTTCGGAATGTGTTCGCCGTCGGGCAGGCTCACGCTTGCGATGTCGCTCGTCATGCTGACTCCTCGAAGTGGCTCAATGGTCGGCAAAGCCGCTGCGCAGACGAATGCGCGCCGCATGCCACGAAAATCATAGCGACGAGTTTAGCGGTTCAATCGGCATTCGATCGGCCACCAGGCAAAAGCCCGCTATAACACAACGCGCCGATGTCATAGAATTGCCGCTTGCCCTTCTTGCGTGAGCTCCATGACCTCTGCCTCGGAAGACCGCTGGCGCGACCTGCGCCCGGACCCGGAAAACGACACGCCGCTATATCTGCAACTGGCTCGCAAACTCGGCGCCGCCATCCACGAGAACCGCTGGAACGCGGGCGAGGCACTGCCTTCGGAGCGTGTGCTCTCCGAGGCGCTCGGCGTATCGCGGATCACTTCGCGCAAGGCGATTGCCTTGCTGGTCGAGCAGGGTTTGATTCGGCGCACTCAGGGCGCGGGCAGTTTCATCACACCACGCTACGAAGATCCGCTATCGCGTCTGTCGAGCTTTAGCGAAATGCTGCGGCGACGAGGCTTTACGCCGAGTTCGAAGTGGCTCTCGCGCGAAATTTTGCCGGCCAATCGCGACGAAGTGATTCAGCTCGGCTTGTCGCCGGCAGCGGCGGTGACGCGGTTGCGGCGCCTGCGGATGGCCGACGGCATTGTGATGGCGGTTGAGAACTCCACCTTCCCCGCCGCGGTGATTCCCGATCCTCAAGCGATCGGCGATTCGCTGTACACGTATCTGGAGAATCGTGGACTGACGATTGTCCGCGCGTTGCAGCATTTCCGCGCGGTGAACGCGAGCGAGGAAATCGCGCAGCAGATGAGCATCGCGCCGAACGAGGCGCTGCTGTTGATCACGCGTGTGGGCTACACCGCCGATCAGCGGGCGATCGAATTGACCGACACGTACTGCCGCAATGATTACTACGACTTTGTCGCGGAGTTGAGGAAGTAGGTGGTCGGGTCTTTTGCGCTGTGTGCGGGGCATGCGCCGGTTGTGTATCGGCACGCGCCTCGCCACGGGCAGCGGTTACTTGAAGCCCTCACTCCCACTTAGCCTGATGCGCGCCCACTCGGGTCGGCGGCAGCGCGAAATACGCAGGCGTCTCGTCCAAAGCCTCAGCCGGCTGCACGCCCAGCACGCGTCCAAACTCCGACTCCACGGTCGCGAGGCAATCGCGCACATCCTCGAGCGTGACGTCAGGCGCTTTCCAGCCCTCGGGAATCTGCCCGAACGACTGCAGCCACCGGCCCGTTTGCGCGAGCGAGACGCGCACATGCCAGCTGCCGCCTTCTGTAGCCCGCCGCGCCAACGCGGCCATCGCGCCGAAAGCCGCCAGATAACCGGTCGCATGATCCAGCGCCTGACACGGCAAATGCTTGGGCTCGTTCCATCCCGCCGCCTGCCGCTCAGTAAAGGCAATCCCGCTCGCCGACTGCACCAGACTATCGAACCCGCGCCGTCGAGCCCACGGTCCCTCGTGCCCATACGCGGACACCGAAACATAGACGATCCCAGGCCGCACACGCGCCAGTTCCTCGGGACCGAAACCGCGCGCGGCCAGCGCACCCGGGCGATATGCCTGCAGAAATACATCGGCGTCGGCAGCGAGACCGCGCAAAACCTCGCGCCCCGCCGCGTCGCGCAGATCGGCGAGAGCCGAACGCTTGCCGCGCCCGTTGTCGATCACCAGCGGCGCGATGTTTGGCAGATGCGGCCCGTTGATCATCAACACGTCCGCGCCATGCTGCGCGAGCGCCCGTCCGGCCACCGGCCCGGCGATGATGCGCGACAGGTCCAGCACGCGCACGCCCGCCAGCGGCCGATCCACGCCGCCCTCGCGTGGCGGCTCGGCCGGCGCGTCGCCAATGCGCTCGATCTCGAAGAGCGGCAAGTCCGCAATCGCTTTCGCCTGATCGAGCGCGGCCCACTCGTCGGGCGTGCGAATCAACGCCGCGCAGAGGCCGGCGTCGGCGAGCGTCTGGTCGAGCCGCGCGCCGTCCCAATCGCGAATTGCGGCAGCCACGGCCGCAGGATCGTTCTCGCAGCCGAGCACCTGCAATACGCCTTGGAGATGATGCGCGAAGTTCGTGTGCAGTTGAATCCAGCGGCCGTCGCGCGTCTCGTAGAAACCCGTCACCGGATCGCGCAAGGCGGGCGGCGGTCCGTCGTCGACACGCAAATAGCGTTCGCTGCGAAACGACGCCAGCGCGCGCCGCATTTCCACCGTCACATGCTGCCTGCGTCCGGTGCGCAGCCGCTGGTATTCGGCCGCCGCAAGGCCGGTCGCGGCGATGCTCGCCGAGGCCAGGCTGCCGACCCGGTAGACCGACGGCAAGCCCGGATCGGCGCCGGTCAGCGTCACGGAATGCAGCGCCGTCGGATCGCACCCGGCGAGCGTCCAGATATGTTTGAGAGCGAGTTCAGGTGTCATGTCGTCCCTAGCGAAGCAGGAAGAAGTGAACCGAGTCTAGAATTTCGCCCCGTCGCAATCAATCTTGATTATGATAATCAATATATATTGATTTCTTCGGTTTCCGCACTTTTCCATGCCGGCCCATGCCGACTTCAAACTCCCTGACCGCCGCTGAAGCCGCCGCGACACTGGGCATCAGCTTGCCCACGCTCTACGCGTATGTGAGCCGCGGCATGCTGAGTTCGTCGCCGGATGCGCAGGGCAAGCATCGTCTCTACGACGCCGGCGAAGTGCGACGCCTCGCGCGTCGCAAGGAAGACGGCAAGCGCGCGGGCAAGGTCGCGCAGAAGGTGCTGGACTGGGGCGTGCCGGTGCTCGAATCGTCCATCACGCTGGTCGCCGATGGGCGTCTGCTGTATCGCGGGCACGATGCGATTGAACTAGCGCAAAGCGCGTCGCTCGAGGACATCGCGGCGCTGCTATGGGAATGCAGCACACGGCGTATTACCGATGCGCCGGCCGTGCCGTTCGCCACCGCCCAGTGGGCCGCGTGGCTCAAGCTCTGGGGCGACAGCACGCCGCTCGATCGCGCGCTCGTGCTGTTGCCGGCCGCCGCGGCGCAAATGCCGCGGGTGTGGGCGCTCGGCCGCGATGCGCAACTCGATACGGCCTGTGCCGTCATGCGCCTGTTGGCCGCCGCGATGATCTCGGCGGCGCCGTCGAACGAACCGCTGCATCGGCAACTGGCTTTAGCGTGGCATGTGCGTAACCGCCAGCAGGCCGGCTTGCTGCGCGCGGCGCTGGTGGCCTGCGCGGATCATGAGTTGAATGCGTCGACCTTCACGGTGCGCTGCATCACGTCGACGGGGACGCACCTGTTCGGCGCGGTGGCGGGAGGTCTTGCGGCCTTGTCGGGCCCGCGGCATGGCGGCGAAACGGTGCGCATCGCCGCGCTGCTCGAAGAAGCGTCGCGCGCGCCGGATCTCGACCGCTATCTGGCGAACCGTCTCGCCCGCGTCGAACACGGCGCGCATGGGCCGGTGCTGTCGGGCTTCGGTCACCAGCTTTATCCGGACGGCGACCCGAGGGCGCGGCTGTTGTTGGCCATGCTCGCCGACTGCGCGCCGGCGCGTTCGCCGTTGCCTGAAGTGCTGGGACTGGTGCGCACGGTGCGCGACACGACCGGCGCGGAGCCGACGGTGGACTTCGCGCTCGCCGCCATCGAGCGAGTGCTGGCGTTGCCGGCTGGCGCCGCCTTCACGCTGTTCGCAGTCGGCCGAGTGGTCGGCTGGATTGCGCACGCCATGGAACAGACGCGCGACGGCCGCCTGATCCGGCCGCGCGCGCGTTACATCGGGGAATATGAGGCTGCCGAGCCGGACTGAGGCGCCGCAAACCCGGCTGATTCGCTCGACGAATCGTCAGACCGCGCCGAGCCAGCGCGGCAGCCAGTTCAAGACCGGCGTACCCAGCATCGGCTTCGTTGCGGTGCGCTCGGAGCCGCTTGCCAGCGCAAAGCGCGCGCCGGTCTGCCCCGCGCTGATCCACGCCACTGCGCGACGCGGCAGTTCGATCGACTCGCCGGTAGCGAGCCAGTGATCCTCGCTGTCGCCTGCGATAGTCAGCCAGATCTCACCCGAGATCACCTTGAAGATCGACGGACGCGCGACACGCCAGGCCGTCGCGGGCTCGCCATGTTCCAATTCGAAAATCCGGACTTCACGCATCGCTCTCTCCTTCAAAGAACTTTTCTGTTGTACCGATTATTGACGTGCGATGATCAGATACCCATACACAGTTCCGAACACTTCCGTCAGAACTGTTCAGTCGAAAAACCGGACAGTTGGCGCGGGCAGCGTGTTTTTTAGCGCCGAGTTCGAGCGCATCCGGCCTGCGGTTCGGTGAAGGAAGATCCTCATGAAACTCGAAATCCAGCTCGATCGAGACAACGGCGTGCCGCTGACCGAGCAGATCGTCACCGGCGTCACGACGTGGATCCGCTCGCGCATCGCCCACCCCGGTTCGAAGCTGCCGTCGATTCGCCAGTTCGCCGCCGACTACGGCGTGAGCCGCTTTCCGGTGATCGAGGCTTACGACCGGCTGGTGTCGCTCGGCTACGTCGACTCGCGCCACGGCTCCGGCTTCTATGTCGCCGACCGCCAGCCGGCGGGCACGCACTGCCAGGGCTCCTCGGATCCCCGCCGCGCCGAGGACGAGTCGGACCATCTCCTGCAGCAGTTCAACCATCCGGGCGAAACGCTCAAGCTCGGTAGCGGCTTCATCCCTGAAGCGTGGCGCGACACGGACAGCATCGCGCAGGCAATCCGCCACGTGTCGCGCACCGATCTCGCGAGCATGGTCGATTACGCCACCCCGCTCGGCAACCTGACGTTGCGCGAGCATCTGCAAAGCCGCATCGGCCAGTTGGGGATTCAGGCTGACACGTCGCAGATCCTCATCACCAACGGCGCAAGCCAGGCGCTCGATCTGCTGATGCGCTACATGCTCAAGGCAGGCGACACGATCTTTGTCGAAGACCCCGGTTACTACAACCTCCACGGTCTGCTGAAGCTGCACGGCGTGAAACTGGTCGGCATTCCGCGCACACGCAACGGTCCCGATCTGGATGTGATGCAGGAGCAGTTGAAGTCGTATCGGCCCAAGCTGCTGTTCATCAACACCGTGTTCCACAATCCGACCGGCACCAATGTGGCGCCGCCGGTTGCCTTCCGGCTGCTGCAACTGGCGCGTGAGCACGGCTTCTCGATCATCGAAGACGATATCTACGCCGATTTCCAGACCGACCTCACCGATCGGCTCGCCACGCTCGACCAGCTCGAACATGTGATCTATGTGGGCGGGCTGTCGAAGACGCTGTCGTCGTCGCTGCGGATCGGCTGTGTGGTCGCGAGCCACGCGATCATCAAGGATCTGGTCGACATCAAGATGCTGACGAGCATCGGCGGCTCGCGTTTTGCCGAAGCGGTCGCCGTGGCGATGCTGGAGCGCGGCGCGTATCGCAAGTATCTGGAGCGCCTGCGTCGGCGTATGCGCGATGCGCTCGGCTCGACCATTCAGACGCTCGAAGACGCGGGTTGGGAAATTTTCGACAAGCCCGTGGGCGGGAAATTCGTGTGGGCTCGCGTGCCGCATGTCGCCAATGCGGAACGGCTGGTGGAATGCGGCGTGCCGCTGGGGGTGACCGTCGTGCCGGGCAATCACTTCCGGCCGAATATGGAAGTGAGCCCGTGGACCAGGATTCACATCGCATTCGGTAATGACCCGCGTGCGCAGGCGTTCTTTCGCGCCGCCGCGGCGTTGCCGGCGTCGGAGTGAGTTCTGAATGAGCGCCGGCCCGCGCTTTTCCCTAGAATAGCGAGTCCCAGCCCGTCCCTGCGCGCCTAGCCGCCCTCCATGTCCACGCCGACTCCGCCCGCCACCACGCCCGGTACGTCCAGTACACCTTCGCCCCGCTCGCTCACCGTGATGCTGTGGGTCGTCGCCACCGGCTTCTTCATGCAGACCCTCGACTCGACCATCGTCAACACCGCGCTCCCCGCGATGGCGACGAGCCTCGGCGAGTTGCCGCTGCGCATGCAATCGGTGGTGATCGCCTATTCACTGACGATGGCCGTGATGATCCCGGTGTCCGGCTGGCTCGCCGACAAGCTCGGCACGCGACGCGTGTTCTTCAGCGCGATCCTCGTGTTCGCAGTCGCCTCGTTACTATGCGCGAACGCGCATACCCTGAATCAGCTCGTGGCCTTCCGCATCATGCAGGGCGTGGGCGGGGCGATGCTGCTGCCGGTCGGGCGGCTCGCCGTGTTGCGCACCTTTCCTGCCGAACGCTATTTGCCGGCGCTCTCGTTCGTGGCGATCCCGGGTCTCATCGGCCCGCTAATCGGCCCCACGCTCGGCGGCTGGCTCGTGAAGATCGCCTCGTGGCACTGGATCTTTCTGATCAACGTGCCGGTGGGAATCGTCGGTTGCATCGCCACGTTCATCTACATGCCGGATAGCCGGAATGAACACGTCGGCAAGTTCGACATGAAAGGCTATCTGCTGCTGATCGTCGGCATGGTGGCGATTTCGTTCGCGCTCGACGGCCGCACCGAGTTCGGCATTCAGCACGCCACGGTGCTGGTGCTGCTGATCCTCAGCCTCGCCTGCTTTGTCGCCTACGGCTTGCACGCCGTGCGCGAGCCCACGCCGATTTTCTCGCTCGATCTCTTCAAGATCCACACCTTCAGCGTCGGCCTGCTCGGCAATCTGTTCGCGCGGATCGGCAGCGGCGCGATGCCCTATCTGATCCCTCTGCTATTGCAGGTGAGCCTCGGCTATAGCGCGTTTGAAGCCGGCATGATGATGCTGCCGGTGGCGGCTGCGGGCATGGCGTCCAAACGCCTGGTGACGAGCCTGATCATCAAGCACAGCTATCGGCGCGTGTTGATCATCAACACGGTGCTGGTCGGCTTGACCATGGCAAGCTTCGCGCTCACTACCGCGAACCAGCCGCTGTGGCTGCGGCTCGTGCAACTGGCGTTCTTCGGCGGCGTCAACTCGATCCAGTTCACCGCGATGAACACGTTGACGCTCAAGGACCTGGGCACCGGCGGCGCGAGCAGCGGCAACAGCCTGTTTTCGCTGGTCCAGATGCTTTCGATGAGTCTCGGCGTGACGGTGGCCGGCGCCCTGCTCGCGACCTTCACCGGCCTGCTGCCGCGCGTGACGGCCGCCAATTCGCTGCCCGCGTTCCACGCGACCTTCCTGTGTGTCGGCATCATCACGGCAGGCTCGTCGTGGATCTTTGCGCAACTGTCGCCGGACATCCGCACGCCCGCGAAAAAGACCGATCCTTCCGAACGGACCTGATGCGGGTCTACCCGGCTGCGCGCCCGCCACCCACCCGCAACGGGGCGCGGGCCGCACCAGCGAAGTGCGAACCGTCGCCTTCGCACCCGTGCTGGCGCACAATCGTCTAATCTGAGTGTGACAATCGGGCATGCATGCTGTGTTTCCGCACGCGCATAGTTCTTGCTCGCCAATCCTGTAAACTCACATCTTGCGCGTGCGAACTTGTGTCGAGCATGCAGGCGCGCAGCCACCTCCACACGACTGACATGATGAGCATGATCGAACTCGATCCTCCCGGCTTCCAGCCACCGCGCCCGATGGCCGGCGACGAAGGCTCCCGGCGCACCGTTCTGTACGGCGGCTACACTGTTTTCAGCGTGTTCCAGCCGGTTTTCTCCGTGTCGCACCGGCGCGCGATCGGTTATCACGCGTCGCTGCGCGCCCATGACGAACACGCACTGCAAGTGCCGTCCCACGAGGTTTTCACGCAAGCCGCACGACGCGGCGACCTGCTCGAACTCGGGCGGCTCGCCGAATCGCTGCATCTGGGCAACTTCAACGCGTTCGACAGTCACGACGAATGGCTCTTCCTGAGCCTGCACCCCGCCGCGCTGATGGACACCAGTTACGGCGACGCGCTGCTCGCCGGCCTCAAGGCACTCGGCCTGCCGCCGCAGCGCGTGGTGCTCGAAGTGTCCGAACAGGCGGGCGGCGAAACCACGCGCTTTGCCGAAATCGTCGACGCGCTGCGCAAATCCGGCTTCCTGATCGCGCTCGATGGCTTCGGTGCGAAGCATTCGAACATTGACCGCGTGTGGAATCTGCGGCCGGACATCGTCACGCTCGACCGCTGCATTCTCGCGCAAGCCAGCGAACATTCGCACATTGAACGCGTGCTGCCGGGCCTCGTCTCGCTGCTGCACGAATCCGGCCAACTGGTGCTGATGGGCGGCCTGAGCACCGAACGCGACGCGCTGATCGCGCTCGAATGCAACGTGGACTTCGTGCAAGGCGCCTTCTTCGCGGGCCCGAGCGTCGAACCGGTCAAACCGCAAGCGGCGGCCGGTTTGATGGACTCGCTATCCGCGGCGCTGCGCGAACGGGTCACCGCGCGCGAACACGCACAATCGGCACGGCTCGCACCGTATGTCACGGCGCTCGAGACGGCCGCCGCGCAACTGGTGGCCGGCGAGTCGGTCGCGCAAGCCACTGCGCCGCTTCTGATGCTCGGCGAGACGGCACGCTGCTTCGTGCTCGACGGGTCGGGCCGGCAGATCGGCGACAACGTGCTCCCGCCGGGGCGCGCCTCGCAACGCGCCAAGCGTTTCCGTCCGCTGCTGCATTCGGAAGGCGCAAGCTGGGAGCGCCGGCCATACTTCATCCAGGCGATGCGCACACCCGGCCACGTGCATCTCACGCCGCCTTATCTATCCATCAACGAAGCGCATCTGTGCGTGACCGCCTCGATCGCCGCGCACACGCCGACGGGCACGCAGGTGCTATGCGTGGACATCAACTGGGAAGTCGCAGCCCACCGCAACTGAGCTCATGGCGCTCTGCTGGATCCGTGCGAGCAGTTGCGAGACTGCCGCGCGGCCCAGCATGCGGTTGGTGGCTCGCAGACGCGCCGCGCTGGTCACCACGCGCATCGCCACGATCTTCGTGGAGCCATCCGCCAGGCTATTCGTGGACACGTCGAGTACTCCGACCACCTCGCCCTCGAAGAGCACGGCGATACACAATGTGCCCGCCACCGATACCGTCTCGGCGTTGCTCGCGTGTTCGACGAGCGACGTTACCGTATCCATCCACCCTGCCACCGCCGGTTCAGACGTGCTCACCGGCGCGCACACAGGCGCGTCGCTGACGACTTCCGGCGCGTCACTAAAGAGCCGCAACAAGCCGACTCGATCCTGCGCCTCCAACGCCGTGCGCAAGCGCTCGACGATCCGCGCATGCGCTGCGGGATCGGCGGGCTCCACCGGTGCACCCGCGCGTTGCAGGCGCGCCTTGGCCCGATGGACGATCTGCCGGCAGGCCGCCGGCGTTCGCTCGAGAATGGCCGCGATCTCCGCGTAGTCACAATCAAACGCTTCGTGCAGCACGAACGCTGCCCGTTCGTCCGGTTTCAGACGCTCGAGCAGCAGCATCACGCCAGAGGACATCTCCGCCGCGCGCAAGGCCAGTTCTTCGGCCGATGGCGCCACCTCGTCGAGCCACAGCTCCGGCAACCAGCCGGCGGCCTGCGACGCGCGTTCGCGCTGCACACGCCGCAGCCGGTCGATCGCCACGCGCGTGGTGATCGTGGTGAGCCAGGCGACAGGTAGCTGCACCTCCTGCGTGTCCGCGAGGTGCCATTTCAATCCGACGTCCTGCACCACGTCTTCCGCTTCGGCGCGGCTGCCGAGCATCCGGTACGCCAGCGCGAGCAGGCGGGCGCGCACGGCCTCGAAGCTGGATGCCTTGTCGATTCCTTGTTCTGTCATACGTAGACCTCCAGATCGTGCGTGGTGAAAAGCGCGCGGCGCCCTGCCTGCGAAATGATCCGGGTGCGCGCCGACATCCTGATTCTTTTCGTCTTGACGGCTGGGCATCGAGCGATGTGACAGGTCCGCAAAAAAATATTTCTGTCACGGCGCCCTGTGTCCCGTCGTCATAGGGACAACAACCAGCGCAAGGAATGCGCAGGTTACGGAACGGCTAAGGCGCAGCCTGGAGGCTTCGCGCCATGAAGCCACACGCTCCGCACAAACCGCGGTCACCCAGACCGCATACGCGAGGTCAATATGCAGTCCAGCCATTCAACCATCACCGGCCTTGGCCTCGTGCCCACCGTGATCGAACAGTCCGGCCGCGGCGAGCGCGCCTACGACATCTATTCGCGCTTGCTGCGCGAGCGCATCGTGTTTCTGGTCGGGCCCGTCAACGAGCAATCGGCCAGTGTGATTGTCGCCCAGTTGCTGTTTCTGGAGTCCGAGAATCCCGACAAGGATATTTCTTTTTACATCAATTCGCCGGGCGGTTCGGTGTACGACGGCCTCGCGATCTACGACACCATGCAATTCATCAAACCGGAGGTATCGACCTTGTGCACAGGCTTCGCCGCGAGCATGGGCACCTTTCTGCTGACAGCCGGTCAACGCGGCAAACGGTATGCCTTGCCGAACGCGCGCATCATGATTCATCAGCCGTCGGGCGGCAGCCAGGGCACGGCGGCGGACGTCGAGATTCAGGCGAAGGAAGTGCTCTATCTGCGAGAGCGCCTGAATGCGATAACGGCCGAGCGCACCGGGCGCAGCATCGAGGAAATCGCCCGCGACACCGACCGCGACAACTTCATGTCGGCGCAGGCCGCGAAGACGTACGGTCTCGTCGATGAAGTGCTTGAAACACGCGCGGCGCTGAATGTCGCGCCGTATCACCAGGATAGGTAGCACGGTGGCCCGTGTGGTCACCCACTGCGAACCAACGCCGTAGGGCTGTAACGCTGAGACTGTTTAGGCACGGTGTCGGCATGCCTGCAAGAACCCTGGAGAACGTCACAAAAAGCGCGCGCCGTCGGGGGTTCGCGCCGCCCGTATCGGTGCGCCCGGAACACAAAAGCTGATCACCTCCGCTGGAATCGCTATCATGGTCGCGATTCGTCCAATTCGACGATCGCTTCAATGGAGATATACATGGCGTCATCCAACGAAACTGTCAGCATGGCGCTATTCTGCGACTTCGAAAACGTCGCGCTCGGCGTGCGTGACGCGAAGTACGACAAGTTCGATATCAAGCTGGTGCTCGAACGTCTGCTGCTCAAGGGCAGCATTGTCGTGAAGAAAGCATATTGCGACTGGGACCGCTACAAGAGTTTCAAAGGCGCGATGCACGAGGCCAATTTCGAATTGATCGAAATTCCGCACGTGCGTCAATCGGGCAAGAATTCCGCCGACATCCGGCTCGTGGTCGACGCGCTCGACCTCTGCTACACGAAATCGCACGTCAATACGTTCGTGATCATCAGCGGCGACTCGGATTTTTCGCCGCTGGTGTCGAAGCTGCGTGAGAACGCCAAGCAGGTGATCGGCGTCGGCGTGCAGCAATCCACGTCCGATCTGCTGATCGCGAACTGCGACGAGTTCTTCTTTTACGACGACCTCGTGCGGGAGAGTCAACGCACCGTCGCCAAGCGCGAGTCGTCGCGCCCGCAACAGTCCGCCCAGCCGACGGCCAAACGCGCGCCCGACGAGGAGAAGACCCGCAACAAGGAAGACCTCGAGAAACGCCGCACCAAGGCGGTCGAAATCGCGGTGCAAACGTTCGACGCGCTCGCGTCCGAACGCGGCGATAGCGGCAAGATCTGGGCGTCGGTGCTGAAGAACGCGATCAAGCGCCGCAAGCCGGATTTCAACGAAACGTACTACGGCTTTCGCGCTTTCGGCAATCTGCTCGAAGAAGCTCATGCTCGCGGGCTGCTCGAGTTCGGCCGCGACGAGAAGTCGGGCGCGTATGTGTATCGAAGCACGGCCGCGAATGTGGCCGGCGACAACACGGGCGAGCCCGTCGAAGTCGTGGAGTCGGCGGAACAGTTGTATGAGGCGCAGGTCGCCGAAACGGTGATCGCCGAGTCGGGCGGCAAACACGAGTCGCGCCGTCGAGGACGAGGCAATCGCAAAGCAGGACGCGGCCAACAGGAGACCGTGTACGAAGAGCGTACGACCGTCGAACATGGCGGTGGCGCTCAGGCTCAAGCGGACGATGTGCGCGAGCAAGCGCCGGAAAATGCCGAGTTCGCTTTTGAACTGCCGGATGCGCCTTTCGCGGAGGCTGAAGCCGCGAACGCTGAAGAATCCGGTGGCTCGGAGAGGTCGGCAGAAGCGGACGAGCGAGAGACGAGCGGCAAGCAACCCAAGCGCCGCAGCGAACGCGCGCCGCGCAAGACGGCTGCGAAGCGAGCAAAGAAAGCTGCGCCGCGAAGCATCGACGATATTCCGGAGATCGCAGCGCCCGCTGAAGCGCCGGCCGCTTCTGCCACAGCGGAAGAAGCGCCTGCGCCGGCAAAAAAGGCCGCACGCAAGTCGGCGCCGCGCAGTCGTCGTCCGCGTAAGACGGCCGCTGCGAGCGATGCGGAGTGAGCGTGATATCTGGCGCGGTGTGTAGCCGTGCCGATGTGGCTGCCGCTGCATTAGCCCAGCGCCAAACAGAAAGCCCCTGCTCCTCAAAAAGGAACAGGGGCTTTTTCATACCGCGATCCAGATAACCCGCAAGCCAACCACCGACACCCACACGAACACACTCAACTACAGCCGCATCTCACCCAACGCGAAACCATCCCCCTTCCGCTCACAACAACCCAAACACCGCCACCCCATTAGTAGCGCCGACATACACCTTCCCGCGCGCAATCATCGGCGTGATGAATTTATTGCCCGCGCCCCATTGATCGCGCGTGCCGGCCTGGTTGCTGTTGTACAACTCGACGGCGAGATTGCCCGCGTTGTACGCGTGTAACGCGCCGGTCGTGCCGTTTTCCGCCGCCCAGACAATGCCGTTGCTCGCGCCGTTCGCCGATACGGCGGGTGTCGCGCCCGGATACGGGAAAGTGGTCGGACTCCTCGACGCCGCGGTAGTCGCAAGGAACGCCCCCGAGACCGGCAGCGCCTTCAGGTTGTCGTTCAGCCCGCCGTAATAGACCACGCCGTTGTAGTAAGCCGGCGATCCCCAGATGCCACCCGCCAACGTGCCGATCAACTCCTGCCAGATGTTGTTGGCCGTCGGGTTGAATTTGCCCATCGCGTCGCGATCGACGACGTAGATGCGGTTGTCCTTGCCGGCCGCCACCGCGAGATGCTTGACGACGCCTCCTGTCGTGGTCTGATCCGGCAACACCATGGCGCCGCCCGAGCCGAAATCGTTGTCGGTGGCCGCTTGCGTGACCACGTCTGACATCGCGAAGTAATCGGTGACCTGCAGGTTGCCCAAGGAGAGCTTCATCATCGAGTCGCCGAAGTCGCCGTCGACAGGAAAGCCCTGCGCATTCAGCGTGGTGCCGAACGTGCCGTTGCCGTCCACGACGTAGAGCGACGTGCCGTCCGACGCCATGCCCGAGCCGGCCATCCAGATCGACCCTTGACTGCCGTTCGGCGTGATGTTGATCACGCTGGTCTGTTTCAGCGTGTCGGCGCTATAGGCCATCATCCAGCCGGTGTACGAGCCCCCCATGCAGTGCGCGGTCCAACCCATGTAGATGTTGCCGCCGACCAGCGTAAGTGCCGCGCGCTCCGTATGCAGCGACGGGTTAAAGGTAATCACCCCGTTGACGCTGCCCGCGCCGTTGCCCGGATAAGTCGCCGCGATTTCCGTCGGACCGCCGAGCACTTCGGCGCCGGTCGCCAGATCGAGCGCATGCAGCCGGTGATGGTAGCCGCCGCCACTGTCTTTCGTCATCGCCACGGCATACAGCACGCCATTCGTGCCGCGACTGCGGTCGATGACCGGCGTCGACGTAATGCCGATCTCAGGGGTGATGTCCTGGCATCCGTGGTCGTCGCTGGGCGTTTCGCCGCTGCCGATCAGCGAGACTTTCCACAGTTGCGCGAAAGATGTGGCGTCGTAGGCGTAGACGCTATCGTGTTCGGTGACCACGTAGACCACGTCATGGGCCGTGCCGGCGATCGACAGGCTGGTGACGAAGAGCGGCTGTCCGTCGACCTTGCCGTCCGCGGCAAGAAACGCGACCTTGCCGAAACTCGCCGAGTTGACGTTCGCCGGCGTGAGTGTGGTCTCGGCGAGCATCTGACCAGTGCGGCCGAGATCGTTGTGATGCATGAGGACGTCGGTGGCGTAGGCCGTCACCGCTGCCGGTGTGTTGCCCGTGCCGGTCGTTCCGGTGCCGGTGCCCGTGCCGGTGGTCGAACCCGTACCGCTACCGGAACCTGTATCCGAGCCGCTCGACGTGCCACTTCCGCTCGCCGACCCCGACGCGGCGCCCGAACCACCGCCGCCACACGACGCGAAACAGGAGGCGACGGCAATCAGCGCCACTACCGTGCCCCGACGGGTCCATGCGCCGAGCCCGGATGTCTCAGCGCCAGCTTGCGAGATTCGCATTTTCGCCTCGTCTCTTGAACGATGCGACGGTCAGCTCCGCACAACCGACGGTGCGCGCCGTGACTCACGTCGCGTGCCGTAAGAGAGGAGCCCGCCACGCGCGTCTCCCGCTCGCCGAACACAGTCATCGCCCTTACGGCTAATTAACCGTACGCTGTTTGCAAAGGCGTTTATCGCCATCGTGTCGCCTCTCTCCGCCATACGAGGCAATGCGTGACGGCGATACGATTCAGTGGCCCCGGACGCTCGGCGAGATTCGATCAGTAGTACGGATAGGGCGCATACATTACCGGAGGCGGCCCGTAATAACGGGGCGGCGGAGCAACATATACCGGTTGCGGCGCATAGACCGGCATCCGCGGCTGCGAAATCGTGTTGCCCTTGGATACCATGCACTGCGCGTACGCCGCGTCGTACTGCGCCTGGAGGCTACCGCCCGCGTACTGTGCGCCGTTGGCGCCGGTCGCGCCGCCGATCAGCAAGCCGCTGCCCGCGCCAATGGCCGCGCCCGCGCCGGGATTGCCTGCCGCTGCGCCAAAGAGCGCACCGACAGCGGCACCGCCTAGCGTGCCGATAGCCGCGCTATTGACGCTGTTCGTGGTCGCGGCCTGCGAGGCGCCGGTGGCGTTGGTCGAGCGATAAGCGTAGTCGCGGCAGTTGTAGTCGTCCTGCTGGAACTGATTGAGCGGCTCGCCGCTGCGCGGCAGCGCGACGATGGATGGACCGCTCGGCGGCACCACCGCGCAACCGCCGAGGAGCGCCAGTGCGACCGCAGCCACAGGCAATGCGACGCGTATCGATTGAGGACTTGAGATCATGGTGGCGCACGTTTCTTCATAGGGGAAACATACGTTAGGCCAATTTGCGGGCGCTTTGTTTACGAGATAGTTACCGTATTTTTTCCGCCTGCATCTGGACACGCTGTCGGCAGGCTGAATGCGAATTGGAAGCCGGCGTGCCGTTACCAACTGTGACAAAGATTCATGCGCCGCGGCGTGTGAAAAGCAATCCTATGCATCTCGGGCGCGAGCCCCGTCGAGACCCTTCGACGCACTGACGCGCGACAGCAAGCCACGCCAGGGAAAAGAAAAGCCCTCGCATTTGAGGGCTTTTCTTTCCTGCAATGGCTACGGAGTTCGACGATCAACGCCGCGACCGGATCAGCCAGCCGGCGGCGCCAGTTTCAAACTCACCGGCAATCTCACGCGAAGTTCTTCGACGCGAATTCCCAGTTGACGATGTTCCAGTACGCTTCGACGAACTTCGGACGCGCATTGCGGTAGTCGATGTAGTAAGCGTGTTCCCACACGTCGATCGTCAGCAGAGCCTTCGCGTCGGTGGTCAGCGGCGTAGCGGCGTTGCTCGTCGACACGAGGTCGAGCGAACCGTCGGCCTTCTTCACCAGCCATGCCCAGCCCGAGCCGAACGTGCCGACCGCGGTCTTGGCGAACTCTTCCTTGAACTTGTCGAACGAACCCCACTTGGCGTTGATCGCGTCAGCGAGCGCGCCGGTCGGCGCACCGCCACCTTGCGGCGACAGGCTGTTCCAGAAGAACGTGTGGTTCCACACTTGAGCTGCGTTATTGAACACGCCGCCCGATGCCTTCTTGACGATTTCTTCGAGCGACAGGTTCTCGAACTCCGTGCCCTTGATCAGATTGTTCAGGTTGGTCACATAGGTCTGGTGATGCTTGCCGTAGTGATACTCGAGCGTCTCTTCCGACATGTTCGGCACGAGTGCGTTTTTCGCGAACGGCAGCGGCGGGAGCGTATGTTCCATGGTGCTTTCCTTCTGTCTGTATCTGTTGTGGGGGAGTCTGCGGATAACGCTTTTGAGCACTCGATTGTAGGCGACTTGGAATAACCCCGCAAATCAACGGACTTTATGCCCGGCATTGGCGAACACGCCGCGCGCACAGCGTAATTAGTGCTTGCGCACCCGGTGTGCCCGGCCTTCGCAACAGTCAAAAGTACAGGCGCCGAGGCGGTCGGCGAAGTGTCAGAAACCGTCGGTCAGGCGCGGCTGCACATCGGCCAGCGCGATATCCGCGGCACCTTCCGCAAGATGCACCGTCAGGCGCCGTCCCGGCTTCAACGACGACGGCGCGCGCACCGCGCGTCCGCTCTGGGCGTCGAGCACGGCGGCATAGCCACGCTCCAGCGTACGCTGCGGACTGAGCACTTCGAGACGCGCGGCGAGCGTGTCGATGCGCGCGGTCTGACGTTCATGCTGGCGTAACAAAGCCGCGTCGAGACGTTGCGAAAGATTGCCGAGTTTCGCCTGATGCCCGGCGAGATCCGGACGCCAACGCTGCCAGCGCATCTGCAGCAGCGAAAACCGCGCTCGCGCGTCGCGCACCGGACGCGCGCCCGCCGACGCCAACCGCACGCTCAATTGCTGCAGATGCGTGCGTTGCCGCGCGAGCCGCTCGGCCGGCGACACTAACCGGCGCGCGAGCCAGTCGAGTTGCTGCGCGCGCCGCTCCATCATGCGGCCGAAGCCGCGCGCGAGCGTCGCGTGGCGGTGATCCAACTCGCGCAGCAGCAGCACGCGCTGCGGACTGACGAGTTCGGCGGCGCCGGTGGGCGTCGGCGCGCGCACGTCCGCGGCAAAGTCGGCGATCGTGAAATCGGTTTCGTGGCCCACGCCGCTGACCACGGGAATCGCGCTTTCGGCGATCGCGCGCGCCAGCACTTCTTCGTTGAACGCCCACAGGTCTTCGATCGAGCCGCCGCCGCGGCACACGATCAGCACGTCGACTTCGCGCCGCGCGTTGGCGGCGTCGACCATCGCGGCGAGCTTGCCGCTCACGCCCACGCCCTGCACCGGCGCCGGATAAATGATCACCGGAATGTGCGGTGCGCGCCGCGACAGCGTGGTCAGGACGTCGCGCAACGCCGCGGCCTGCAACGACGTGACGATGCCGATCGCCCGCGGATGCGTCGGCAACGCGCGTTTGCGTTCGGCGGCAAAGAGCCCCTCGGCTTCGAGCTGCGCTTTCAGCCGGAGGAACGCTTCGTAGAGACGCCCCTGTCCGGTGCGCCGCACCGCTTCCACATTCAGTTGCAGTTCGCCGCGCGGCTCGTACATCGTCACCAGCGCGCGCACTTCGATGCGGTCGCCTTCGCGCGGCGTGAATTCGGCGTATTGCGCCCGCCCGCGGAACATCACGCAACGCATCTGCGCCTGCGCATCCTTGATCGAGAAATACCAATGGCCGCTCGCGGCGCGCGTGAAGTTCGACACTTCGCCGGCGACCCAGACGAGCGGAAACGAACGTTCGAGCATCGTGCCGATCGCGCGATTGAGCGCCGAAACGGGAACGACGACCTCACCGCCGGGCGTCGCCGACGAGGAAAAAGGGCTTTCGGGATTCATGCGAGGAACATGGGTGGCTGGCCGGACAGACGATAGACCGACCGACCATCCGCGTCCAGCGCCGCGCTCGAATTGTTAAAAGTGTCCACATGGCGGGACCCGCCAGACGGATCCCGCCAGATTGCCTGCGAGGCCGCATGAATTCCAGGCATGTCGTTGATTTATATGGTGTTTACATCCCGCTAAAAAGAATGATTGCCGATACCGGGCGCGCGGAATGGCCTTCTCCGCCCGTCGGACGGCAGGTTCTCCACAAAGTTATCCACAGGCTGTGAGCAACGCCGGAAGTGCCGTTTCGTCGCGCGGCGCATGGCGCGCGGCTTGCCGGGCGTGACGCTCGCGCGCTAGAGTGGCGGGTTCGACGGCATGCCGAACGCCCCGCGGCGCCCGGCATTGCGGCACACTGCGAAAGTGCGTCCGTTGCCGCCTCGCTTCATTTTTCGCCTCACTTTCGATAGTCCGGAGAACCGCGTTGATGCTTGCCCCGCGTATTGCGCCTAGCTCCTTCACGCCGCCGTCCCGGCGCTTTTTAGCGAGCGGCGCGCCACTCGTCTGCGCGACGTGCCCATGAGCGAAGTCAGCAACCGTCTCGAAGCACGCCTCGCGCGCGAATGGCAACAGCGCGGCCCCCTCGCCTGGGCGCTGTCGCCGCTCGCGTGTGTGTTCGGCGCGATCGCCGCCGCGCGCCGCGCGGCCTTTTCGTTCGGCTGGTTGAAATCGGTGCGCATCGGTGTGCCCGTGGTGGTGGTCGGCAATGTGACCGTCGGCGGCACCGGTAAGACGCCGACCGTGATCGCGCTGGTCGAGGCGTTGCGCGCCGCGGGCTTCAAACCCGGCGTGGTGTCGCGCGGCTACGGCGCGCGCGTGAAGACGCCGACGCGGGTCACTTCCACCTCTGCGGCGAGTGTCGGCGGTGACGAGCCGCTTCTGATCGCGCGCCGCACCGGTGCGCCGGTATGGGTCTGTCCGGATCGCGTGGCGGCCGCGCAGGCGCTGTGCGCCGCGCACCGTGAAGTCGACGTGATCGTGAGCGACGACGGCTTGCAGCATTACCGGCTCGAGCGCGACGCTGAATTGGTCGTGTTCGATCACCGGCTCGGCGGCAACGGTTTCCTGCTGCCGGCCGGCCCGCTGCGCGAGCCGCTGTCGCGCCGCCGCGACGCGACGCTCATCAACGATCCTTACGCGCGCACGCTGCCGGCGTGGCCGAACACCTTCGCGCTGCAACTCGCGCCCGCCGACGCGTGGCATCTGGACAATCCCGCGTTGCGCCGTCCGCTCGCGCAGTTCAGCGGCGATCGCGTGCTCGCGGCAGCAGGCATCGGCGCGCCGGAGCGCTTTTTCGCTACGCTGCGCGCCGCCGGCCTCACGCCCGCCACGCGCGCACTGCCGGATCACTACGCGTTCGAGCGCAATCCGTTTACGGACGTGGACGCCGACGCCATCCTGATAACGGAAAAGGATGCGGTAAAATTAGGGTCCTGGCACGACGCGCGCATCTGGGTTGTCCCGGTCGAAGCCGCGCTCGATCATCGCCTCATTGCATTAGTTGTGGAGAAAGTCCGTGGACGCTCGCCTGCTTGAAATTCTCGTCTGCCCGATCTGCAAGGGCCCGCTCAGCTATGACCGCGCCGCGCAGGAGCTGATCTGCAACGCGGACAAGCTGGCCTATCCGATTCGCGACGGCATTCCCGTCATGCTGGTCGACGAAGCGCGGCAGACCGTAGAAGGCACGCCGGTCGATCTGAATCCGGGCTCGGTGGCCTGAGTCAGACTGCGCTCGCGCGCGGCGTCCGCCATGTCAGTGTGGCGCGTGTCGCCAGCTGAATCCGTCGTCTTGTCCGTTCGCGGCCGCGCTGCATGCGCGGCCGATTTCTTCCGGCTTCATCGCCGCCCGTCTTTGCGCTTGCCTTGCCGATGACCCACGCCAACACCACCACTCCCCCGTTTATCGCCGTCGTGCCGGCCCGGCTCGCCTCGACGCGTCTGCCCAACAAGCCGCTCGCCGACATCGGCGGCAAGCCGATGGTGGTGCGGGTCGCCGAACGCGCGCGCGAATCGGGTGCGCAGCAGGTGCTGGTCGCCTCGGACGCGCAAGCGGTGCTCGACGCCGCCCGCGACCACGGCTTCGAAGCGGTGTTGACGCGCGCGGACCATCCGTCCGGCACCGACCGTCTCGCGGAAGTCGCGGCGCAATTCGGCTGGAGCGACGAGACGATCGTGGTCAACGTGCAAGGCGACGAACCGCTGATCGATCCGGCGCTCGTGTGCGGCGTTGCGTCGCACCTTGCGGCGAGCCACGGCTGCGCGATCGCCACCGCCGCGCACCCGATCACCGACCCCGCCGAAATCTTCAACCCGAACGTCGTCAAGGTCGTGCTCGACGGGCGCGGCGTCGCGCTGTACTTTTCGCGCGCGCCGATTCCATGGGCACGCGACGCCTACCAGCCGCACTGGCCCGATGTCGCGTCGATGCCCGCGCCGCCCGCGCCCGCGGTGGTTCATCGGCATATCGGGCTGTACGCGTATCGTGCGCAATTCCTGCGCACGTATCCCAGCCTCGCAATCTCGCCGATCGAACAGGTCGAAGCGCTCGAACAACTGCGCGCGATGTGGCACGGCGAGCGCATCGCGGTGCTCGTCACGCACGACGTGCCGCTGCCCGGTGTCGACACACCCGCCGATCTCGCGCGCGTGCAGGCTTTATTCGGGTCTTGAGCGGAAAAACCCATGGCATAATCGGACGGTTGTGCGCGCCTCCCGCTACACGCGAGAGTCAGGGTTTGCCCGGTCGCGCCGTCGCCGTCTTGCAGCGCCGTCGTCTTCGACGTGCAGCGCGAGACCTGGAACGGCAGCCGATGCGGGTCCCCTCGACGCATCGTGGGACGTCCGCAGCGCCACCAAAGAATTCACATAGATCTGGAGATATCACATGCGTTTGATCCTTTTGGGTGCGCCCGGCGCGGGCAAGGGCACTCAGGCGACCTTCATCAAGGAAAAGTTTGGCATTCCGCAAATTTCCACCGGCGATATGCTGCGCGCGGCTGTCAAAGCAGGCACGCCGCTCGGCCTTGAAGCCAAGCGCTTCATGGATGCCGGCGAACTGGTCACGGACGAACTGATCATCAACCTGGTGAAAGAGCGTCTGCAGCAGCCGGACTGCGCGAACGGCTATCTGTTCGACGGTTTTCCGCGCACCATTCCGCAAGCTGAAGCCATGAAGCAGGCCGGCGTTCCGATCGACTACGTGCTGGAAATCGACGTGCCGTTCGACGAGATCATCGTGCGCATGAGCGGGCGCCGCTCGCACGCGGCGTCGGGCCGTACGTATCACGTCAAGTTCAATCCGCCGAAGGTCGAAGGCGTGGACGACGTGACCGGCGAACCGCTGATCCAGCGCGACGACGACAAGGAAGAAACCGTCAAGAAGCGTCTGGAAGTGTACGAGGCGCAAACCAAACCGCTGATCGAGTACTACAACACCTGGGCGAAGAACGGCGATTCGTCGACCCCGTTGACCGCGCCGCAGTATCGGCGCATTTCAGGCCTCGGCAGCGTCGACGAAATTCGTGACCGCGCGTTCGAGGCGTTGAAGTAAGCTCGTTTGCGTCTGTCTGTGATCGCTTCTGCAAAAACCCGCCCCTTGCCGGCGGGTTTTTTTATGCAACGCGTGGCGCGAGTGCGGTGCGCTTTCTCTATCCGTCCGCGCTCAGTATTAATTAGCCATCCGTAATGGTTTGCTCTGCCTGCGCCCGCTGACAGCGCGTGAATCGGGCGCCGGCCCGCTTCGCTTTCCGCATTGCAGCATAGCCGTTACAATCGATCATCGAAAAGATATTCGATCTAGACATTACTGAACCGTAGCAAAGGAGAAGACATGGAGATTCGTGACAACGTTTTCCTGATCACCGGTGGTGCATCGGGTCTAGGTGCAGCCACGGCGCGCCTGTTCGTCGAAAACGGCGGCAAAGTCGTGCTCGCCGACCTGAATGTGGATGCCGGCGAGGCGCTCGCGAAAGAACTCGGCGGCGTCTTCGTCAAATGCGATGTGAGCCGCGAAGACGACGCCACCCAAGCCGTCGAAGCCGCCACCAAGCTCGGCACGCTGCGCGGCCTCGTCAATTGCGCGGGCGTCGCGCCGGCCGTCAAAACGGTCGGCAAGGACGGCCCCCATCCGCTCGACTCGTTCGCGCGCACCGTCTCGATCAATCTGATCGGCACCTTCAACATGATCCGGCTCGCCGCCGCGGCTATGTCGAAGAACGAGCCGAACGCGAACGGCGAGCGCGGCGTGATCATCAACACGGCGTCGGTGGCCGCGTATGACGGCCAGATCGGCCAGGCGGCTTATGCAGCGTCCAAGGCCGGCGTGGTCGGCATGACGCTGCCGATCGCACGCGACCTGTCGCGCAACGCGATCCGCGTGATGACGATCGCACCGGGCATTTTCGAAACGCCCATGCTGCTCGGCATGCCGCAGGAAGTGCAGGACGCCTTGGGCGCGATGGTGCCGTTCCCGCCGCGTCTCGGCAAACCGGCGGAGTACGCGATGCTCGCCAAGCAGATCTTCGACAATCCGATGCTCAACGGCGAAGTGATTCGTCTGGACGGCGCGATTCGGATGCAGCCGAAGTAAGCCTGCGTACGGCGCGCGGTTTCGTATAGCCCGCGTCAATGAAAAACGCCTGCACATGATCATCATGTGCAGGCGTTTTCTTTTGCGTGGTTCTGGTGCGACGCGTGGCCGCTTGCTCGTTTACTCGCGGTCGTCGTGCTGTGTGCGCTGACGCAGTTCGTGCAATTGCGACTCCACCACGGTCGCGTCCTCGGCATCCGGCCGGTCGCCGAGATAGCGCTCGAGATCTTCGAGCGCGGGCCGCAGGTAATCGAGCCGCGCATAAGCGAAGCCACGATCGCGCACTTCCTCGATACTCTCCGGCAGCAGGATCACGAGACGCTGCTGCACCGCCAGCAGACGCTGCCAACGTTCCGTCTGAAGATACGTGGACTTCAGATTGCGCAGCATTCGCGCGATGATCTCGCGGCGCGTGGCTGGTTGCAGCAACATGCGCAGCGCCCTGCTCACCGATTCGCCCGCCGATGCCACATACGGCTCCAGCATCTCCACCATCTCCGATTCGGACAGCGAGTGTCCGCTGGTCGGATCGAGCATGACGTCGCCGTCAGGCGTCGTCACGCGTAACAGGAAGTGACCGGGAAACGACACGCCGCGCGCTGGAACGCCGATCTGTTCGGCCATTTCCAGATACAGCACCGCCAGCGAAATCGGAATGCCGCGGCGGCGCTTGAGCACCGCGTTCAGATGGCTGTTGTCGGGGTCGTAATAATCGTTGAGATTGCTGGCGAAGCCCAGCTCGCGAAAGAAGAACCGGTTCAGAATGCCGACCTTCTGCTTGATGTCGGCATCGTCCGGCATGCGACGCTGCAGGCGCACCACCAGTTCGTCGATCTCGGCGAGCGTGCCTTGCAGATCGAGATCGGGATAGGCGTCCTGCGCGAGCGAGAGCGCCGCCTCGGTCAGCGGAAGACTGTCGTCTTCGGCGACGAGCGTGCTGAAATAGTCGAGAACTCGCGTCATCGTGATCACTTCACTCGCCTTTTGAAATACGCGTACTTGAAGCCCATCAGCCAAAGCATACCGAAATATAGCGCGGCGAACAGAACGAGGCACGCTGCGAGCAACACCATGCGATCGACCGGGCGGCTATGCATGTCGATCCAGTCGAAGCTGATGGCCAGCCAGTGCATCGTGCCGGCCAGCACCAGACAGGCGCCGAACAACTGCACGAAGAATTTGAGCCAGCCGCTCGACGGCGTATAGATGCCGCGCTTGCGCAGACCGAGAAACAGCAGCAGCGCATTACCGCAAGCGCCGAGCCCGACGCTCAGCGTCAAGCCCGCGTGCGCGAAAATCGGCACGAACAGATAGTTGCTCAACTGCGTGAGGATCAGCACGCCGACCCCGATCTTCACCGGTGTCTTGATGTCCTGCTTCGCGTAGAAACCCGGCGCGAGGATCTTGATGAGGATCAGGCCGATCAGGCCGACGCCATACGCCGACAGCGCACGGGAGACCATCACCACCGAATTGCCGTCGAACTTGCCGTAGTGGAACAGTGTGGCCGTCAGCGGCTGCGCGAAGAAAAACAGCGCGACGGCGCTCGGCGCGGCCAGCAGGAAGGTAACACGCAAGCCCCAGTCGAGCAGCGACGAGTATTCGTGCGGATCGGCATCGACGTGCGCCTTGGAGAGGCTCGGCAGCAGGATCGTGCCGAGCGCGACGCCCAGCAGCGCGGTCGGAAACTCCATCAGCCGGTCGGCGTAGTTGATCCACGACACGGCGCCCGGCCCGATGCGCGACGCGATATTCGTGTTGATGATCAGGCTGATCTGCGCGACCGAGACGGCGAACATCGCGGGCACCATCTTGGACAGCACGCGCTTGACGCCGCGATGCGCGAGCGCCTTCACCGGATTCAGGCCGATGCGCGGAATCATGTCGATCTTTTTCAGCCCCGGCAGCTGCACGATGAATTGCAGCACGCCGCCGGCGATCACCGCCCACGCGAGCGCATAAACCGGCGTTTGCAGACGCGGCGCGACGAACACCGCCGCGACGATGAACGCGACGTTCAGCAGAACCGGCGCGAACGCGGGCAGCGAGAAGTTCTTGTACGTATTCAGCACGCCCGACGCCAGCGACGTCAGCGAAATGAAAATGATGTACGGGAACATGATGCGCGTCATGGTGATCGCGAGGGCATACGCCTGACCTTCATGCGCGAGGCCCGAGGCGACGATGAACACCACGCCCGACGCGCCCACCACGCCGATCAGCGAGAGGATTGCGAGCGCCCAGGCGAGCACCGTCGACGTGGCGTCGACCAGCGCTTTGGTGGCGTCGTGGCCTTGCTGGTTCTTGAACTCGGCGAGGATCGGCACGAAGGCCTGCGAGAACGCGCCCTCGGCGGAGATGCGGCGCAGCAGGTTCGGAATGCGGAAGGCGACGTAGAACGCGTCAGTGTATTGACTGGCACCGAACGCGCGTGCGATCAGCGTTTCGCGGGCCAGTCCGGTCACGCGCGACAGCAGCGTGAAGCCGCTGACCGTCAGCAGGGCTCGGAATAGATTCATGGGGCGCTTATTATACGGGTGCCGCGAGTGCGGACGACGAGCCGGAACGCGATTCCGACCGATTTGCCGCGCGGACGTTCGATCCGATGAGCGGATCGGCGCGTTTTTTGTGGCTCGGCCGCGCCGTCCTGGGACCGCTGGACTCGCCCCGCGCCCGCCTTATGCCCGGGGGCGACACGCTCGCGCCCGCTGCGCTGCCGACTGGGCGCAGGTCTTTACGCAACACGGCGGCGCAGCGTCATAGCGCTTTCCCGTTGCCACGTGCCTGATTTTGTTGCTATAATCGCCGGTTTCGAAGCTCGCTCAACTTTCGGACGGGGTTTGGAGCGGCGCCACAGCGCCTGCCAAGACCCTCGCACACCCCGAAAACACAGGCCTGCCTTCGCGTAGTCCGATCGATTTTTTTCGACACTTTTGCGCTCTTGGGCAATCGCTTCCAAGAGTTCGATCTAAAAGCAGCACCTCACCACTTGAAGGTCAGGTACTGGAAACAGGAACAGGATAAGGAACCGTCATGGCTAACTCCGCACAAGCACGCAAGCGCGCCCGCCAGGCCGCCAAGGCAAACTCGCACAACTCGGCACTGCGCTCGAAGTTCCGCACGGCTATCAAGGCTGTCCGCAAGGCGATCGACGCCGGCGACAAGGCCAAGGCCGCTGAGATCTTCCAGGCATCGTCGAAGACCATCGACATCATCGCCGACAAGAAAATCGTTCACAAGAACAAGGCTGCTCGCCATAAGAGCCGTCTCGCTGCAGCCATCAAGGGTCTGCAAGCGTCCGCAGCGCAGTAATTCCGGTCAGCCCGCTTCGGTGGGCTACCTCCTGTTTCCGCTGCACAGAAAAGCCCGCCTCGGCGGGCTTTTTTGCTTCGGACCGACAGATCCGCACTGTCTCGCGCAATTCGTCGCGCGCATGACTAACGGACTGCCCATAAAAAAACCCGCTGCCAGCGGGTTTTTGCTTTTTGCCTTCGCCAATCAAGCACGTTCGCGCTAGATCACGTGTCTTTTCTCTTGCGGCGCGGCGTGCTCAAGTTGCAACTCGCACGCCTCGGTCACGACCAGGTCGTTGTCTTTCGCGAAGTTAAGGACGAAGTCAAAAGCCATGGGCTCGATGTCGCGCAAGCGCGAATCGAGAATCACGCACTTGAGGTCGCCGATCATGGTCGGCCGGACATACAGCGAGTACTGCAAATAGGCGTTCGGCCCCTTCCTTGCGCCGGGGCCGAAACAGGCCATGACGCCTGCGAGACGCTCCGACCAGTCGCTCGGCCGAAACTTTTTTCCCGTCGACGTGATGCCCTGAATGAAATATTCGGTTGGAGCTGCTTCGGCCATGTAGGAATACCTGTGTGACTGCCCAGCGGGATGACGGCAAAGCGGACGACGAAACGGCTCTGAATTGCCTGGGACTCGCCGACCGTGCCACGATGGCGAGCCGCATCACCAGAAACCGCGAAGAGCCGGCCAAGCCACCTTGTCGCTCGTCGTGACGGCGCACCGCAAGCAGGTTGTTCCGAACCGCGCGAGCCGTGTCCCACAAGCGGAATACCGGCCTGCTGGGCTTTGGGATAACCCGTAGATTATAGCGCAGCGGACCTTTTTCCGCAGCGCACACAAGACATAAGCAACGGTTCCAGGAGCGTTCCACAAGGCTTTCAGACAGCTTTCCCGGCCTTTTGGCCGACTCGTCAAACCGGGCGAAATCCTTTATGCTGCTTTGAGTTACCACAAACGACGGCGGCGCCGTCCGGCAATCCTGCCGGGTGAGACCGCCGTATTTGTTTCATGACCGCCAAGAAAATTCGCCACTACCTGCAGTTCAAGGATTTCTCGCTGGAAGACTACGAGTACGTGCTGGAACGCGCGCGCATTCTGAAACGCAAATTCAAGAACTACGAGACCTACCATCCGTTGCACGATCGCACGCTGGCGATGATCTTCGAAAAAAATTCGACACGCACGCGCCTGTCGTTCGAAGCCGGCATCTTCCAGTTGGGCGGCCACGCCGTTTTCATGAGCACGCGTGACACGCAGCTCGGTCGCGGCGAACCGATCGAAGACGCAGCGCAAGTGATCTCGCGCATGGTCGACATCATCATGATCCGCACGTTCGGCCAGGACATACTCCAGCGCTTTTCCGAGAACTCGCGTGTGCCGGTGGTCAACGGGCTGACCAACGAATATCACCCGTGCCAGGTGCTGGCGGACATCTTCACGTACTTCGAGCATCGCGGACCGATTCGCGGCAAGACGGTCGCGTGGGTCGGCGACGCCAACAACATGCTGTACACGTGGATCGAAGCCGCGCAGATTCTCGGCTTCAAGCTGCGCCTGTCCACGCCGCCGGGCTACAAGCTCGACCGCGCCATGGTCGCCGCCGAAAGCGCGCCGTTCTACGAAGAATTCGACGATCCGAACGAGGCCTGCTCCGGCGCCGACCTCGTGACCACCGACGTCTGGACCAGCATGGGCTTCGAAGCCGAAAACGAAGCGCGCAAAAAAGCCTTCGCCGACTGGTGCGTCGACGCCGACATGATGGCGCGCGCCAATGCCGATGCGCTCTTCATGCACTGCCTGCCCGCCCACCGCGGCGAGGAAGTGAGCGCGGAAGTGATCGACGGCCCGCAAAGCGTCGTGTGGGACGAGGCCGAAAATCGTCTGCACGTCCAAAAGGCCTTGATGGAATACCTGCTGCTCGGCAAGCTGAATCACTGAGCGAGCCGCTGGCCGGCACGTTGAGCAGCATCTGCGTGAAGCGCGACGGGGCCTTGAATACGAGGCAAGGCATCCACGTTTAGCGCCACGCATCGAGCCGGCGTCCGAGGCGATAAGCGGACCCGGCTTGAATACCGCACTGCCCCAAAAACGCGGGCACGCTGCGGTTTAGTGTCAAAATAGTGGTTTTCCGCGCTCCGGGACCGCCGGCGCGCCTTGTTTTCCCGCTTTCTCCAGCTACGAGTTCACCATGAGCGATATCAAGAAAGTCGTGCTCGCCTATTCGGGCGGCCTCGACACCTCCGTCATCCTGAAGTGGTTGCAGGACAATTACGACGCCGAAGTCGTCACGTTCACGGCCGACATCGGCCAGGGCGAAGAGCTGGAACCGGCGCGCAAGAAAGCCCTGCAACTCGGCATCAAGCAGGACAACATCTTTATCGAAGACCTGCGCGAAGAATTCGTGCGTGACTTCGTGTTCCCGATGTTCCGCGCCAACACGATCTATGAAGGCGAGTACCTGCTGGGCACGTCGATCGCGCGTCCGCTGATCGCCAAGCGTCAGATCGAAATCGCCCGCGCCAGCGGCGCACAGGCGGTGTCGCACGGCGCAACCGGCAAGGGCAACGACCAGGTTCGCTTCGAACTCGGTTACTACGCGCTGGAACCGGGCATCAAGGTGATCGCACCGTGGCGTGAATGGGACTTGCTGTCGCGCGAAAAACTGCTCGCGTACGCGGAAAAGGCCGGCATTCCGATCGAAATGAAGCACAAGCAAGGCGGCGCGCCGTATTCGATGGACGCGAACCTGCTGCACATCTCGTTCGAAGGCCGTCACCTGGAAGACCCGAAGGCGGAAGCCGAAGCCGATATGTGGCGTTGGACCGTGTCGCCGGAACAGGCGCCGGACCAGGCTGAATACATCGACATCGAATACGAGCACGGCGATCCGGTTGCGATCAACGGCAAACGTCTGTCGGCTGCGGAAATGCTCACCGAACTGAACCGTTTGGGCGGCAAGCACGGCATCGGCCGTCTGGATCTGGTGGAAAACCGTTATGTCGGCATGAAGTCGCGCGGCTGCTATGAAACGCCGGGCGGCACGATCATGCTGAAGGCGCACCGCGGCATCGAGTCGATCACGCTCGACCGTGAAGTCGCTCACCTGAAAGACGACCTGATGGCTCGTTACGCGTCGCTGATTTATAACGGCTACTGGTGGAGCCCGGAGCGACGCGCGATTCAGGTGCTGATCGACCATACGCAAGAGAAGGTCAACGGCTGGGTGCGTGTGAAGCTGTACAAGGGCAGCGTGTCGGTGGTCGCGCGCGATTCGAAGGAAACGCTGTTCGACAAGACCATCGCCACGTTCGACGACGACGGCGGCGCTTACAACCAGGCCGACGCTGGCGGGTTCATCAAGCTGAACGCGCTGCGTATGCGGATTGCGGAGAATGCGCGTCGTCAGCGCGGTTGACGGCGAGCGTTTTGGTGAAGGCTAACTTCGCGCAAGCGAAGTTAAGCGCCGCGAGGCTCGGCTGAAGCCAAAACGCAGATGCAAAAAAGGCGCCGGGAGGAAACTCCCGGCGCCTTTTTTATCATCAGCCAATCGTCACAAACAAACTGGCTCCGCCTCCAGCTCGACCCCAAACCGCTCCAGCACATCGCGCTGAATCGCTTTCGCAAGCGCCAGCACTTCCGCCCCGCTCGCGCCGCCGCGATTGACCAGCACCAGCGCCTGCCGCTCATGCACCGCCGCTGCGCCCATTGCGCGGCCTTTCCAGCCGCATCGATCGATCAGCCAGCCCGCGGCAAGTTTCACCCGCCCATCCGGCTGAGCGTACGACACGACGTCCGGCTCCCTGGCCTTCAGCGCGTCGAACTGCGCCGCGTCGATCACCGGATTCTTGAAGAAGCTGCCGGCATTGCCGAGCTCCAGCGGATCAGGCAGCTTGGCGCGCCGCACTGCCACCACCGCATCGAAAATGGCCTGCGCGGTCGGCGGCGTCTCGGCATGGCCGTTGGCGGCCAGTTCGCGAGCGAGATCCGCGTAGCCGGCACGCGGCTGCCACACCTTCGGCAAACGGAACGTCACCGACATAATCACGAACCGGTCGCGCCCTTCCCGCTTGAAAAAACTGTCGCGATAGCCGAAGCGGCACGCCTGCGCATCCATTTCGATCACGTCACCGGAAGCCAGCTCCACGGCCCGCAGCGACGCGAAGCGCTCGCACATCTCCAACCCGTACGCGCCGATGTTCTGAATCGGCGCCGCGCCCACCGTCCCCGGAATCAACGCGAGATTTTCGAGCCCGGGCAATCCTTGCGACAAAGTCCAGCCGACGAACTCATGCCACGGCTCGCCGCCGGCCGCCTCGACGTACCATGCGTCATCGTCCTCGCGCACGACGCGGCGGCCTTGCAGCGCGATCAGCAGCACCACACCGCCGAAGTCGCCGGTCAGCACGACATTGCTGCCGCCGCCCAGCACGAGCCGCCGCAGGCCGGCGGCGCGCGGGTCGCGCACCGCGGCCATCAGTTGCTCTTCACGCTCGATGCGGCACGCAAACTGCGCACGAACGTCGAAGCCGAAGGTGTTGTGCGCCTTCAGCGGATAACCGGCAATGAACGCGGCGGAGTCGGATTGAGACATCGGAATGAGAACAGTGAACGACCAATGAGACAACGAATAAAGCAGCCGACGAAACCGGCTTCGGGCCCCGGCCGGGCGACAATGCGCGGCGGCCTTGGGCAAAAGGGAGCGGCGTCGGTAAAATGACGTCCGGTCCGTGATTATAGCGAGTGCCCCGTGAGCAGCCGCCCGGTTGCGTCACGCACCGCAGCACTATTGGGAGAAAAAAATGCCATCGTTTGACGTCGTCTGCGAAGCGAACATGATCGAAGTCAAGAACGCGATCGAGCAGTCCAACAAGGAAATTTCAACGCGCTTCGACTTCAAAGGGTCGGACGCGCGCGTGGAACACAAGGAAAACGAGATCACGGCCTACGCGGACGATGATTTCAAACTAGGCCAGGTGAAAGACGTGCTGCTGTCGAAAATGGCCAAGCGCAACGTGGACGTGCGCTTTCTCGACTACGGCAAGATCGAGAAGATCGGCGGCGACAAGGTCAAGCAGGTCATCAAGATCAAGAAAGGCGTGTCGGGCGATCTGTCGAAGAAAATCGTGCGCCTCGTGAAGGACAGCAAGATCAAAGTCCAGGCGAGCATTCAGGGCGACGCGGTGCGCATCACCGGCGGCAAGCGCGACGACCTGCAAAGCGTGATCGCCATGTTGCGCAAGGACGTGACGGACACGCCGCTCGACTTCAACAACTTCCGCGACTGATCTGCCGGGCGCGCGCTCCCGTCAAACGCGCGCGCGGCGATGCAAGCACACGGCGGGCGGCACCACGCATGACGGGCGGACTGGCGCACCGCGCACTGAAACACTGAAGCACTGAAGCACCAGACCTCAAAGATCGCTACCACCCGCCGCCTTCGCCGCCGCATCCGCCTTCTTCTTATCCCCAATGCGGCTTTCCTGCCCGCGCATCAGCTTGGCGATGTTGCCGCGATGGCGCCACACCAGCAGCGAACTCATCACGACGATCGCCAGCGCGATGACATGCGGCCCGAACAGGAAACCGTCGAAGATCGGCGCGAACACCGCTGCGGCCAATGCCGCCAGCGACGAATAGCGCGTAAAGAACGCCACGATCAGCCACGTCAGCAAGGTCGCCACGCCGAGAATCGGGTTGATCGCGAGCAGCACGCCCGCTGCGGTCGCCACGCCCTTGCCGCCCTTGAAGCGGAAGAAAACCGGGTAGAGGTGGCCGAGAAACACGGCGACCGACGCAATCGCCACCGACGTCTCGTCGAGCCGGTAGCCCGCGCCGTAGTGCACGACGAACCACACCGGCAGCCAGCCCTTGAATGCGTCGCCGATCAGCGTGAGAATCGCGGCCTTCTTGCTGCCGCTGCGCAGCACGTTGGTGGCGCCCGGGTTGCCCGAGCCGTACGAGCGCGGGTCGTCGAGGCCCATTGCGGCGCTCACGATCACGGCGAACGACACCGAACCGATCAGGTAGGCAACCACAGCAACGATCAGGTTTTGCATCTGGGACTCTTATAAGGATCGGCGGTCTGAAACTCGATACCCCAACCGCAACAGGGCGCGCAACTCGGAACGAGGCGGCGCACATTCTACCGAACCCGCGCGCCCGCAAAACATTCAGGCAAACGTCAATCGACGCTCGCGCACTGCACCGCCTTCGCCGCCAGCAATTCCGTCAGCACCTTGGGGTCGATGCTGACGAGAAACCCGCGCCGGCCACCGTTCAGCCAGATCTTGTCCATCTCCAGAATGCTCGACTCGACGTACACCGGCATCTGCTTCTTCGTGCCGAACGGCGAGGTGCCGCCGATCAGGTAGCCGGAATGGCGGTTCGCCACCTCGGGCTTGCACGGTTCGACTCGCTTCGCGCCGATCTGCCGCGCGAGGTTCTTGGTGCTGACGGTGCGGTCGCCGTGCATCAGCACGATCAGCGGCTTGGCGTGCTCGTCTTCCATCACCAGCGTCTTCACGACGTGATGTTCGTCCACACCGAGCTGGCGCGCCGATTCCCCGGTGCCGCCGTGCTCGACATAATCATAAGGATGTTCGCCGAAAGCGACGCCGTGGCGGCGCAGAAACTGCGTGGCCGGCGTTTCGGAGACGTGTCTGGATTTGCTCATCGGCGCATTGTAATGGCGACTTTGCACAACGGCTATTTGCCGAATGGTCAATTGTGCGGGTCCGGTGATTGTGGCACGATCGTTCGAAAATCTTCCGGCGCAACGTACGCCGGGCACCGCATTGTTCTTGCAAACTTGCATGGGACCGGAGTAAGGCGCTAAAGCGTCAACTCCGGTCGACCGCACACAGGCATGGGACCGGAGTAAGACGCTAAAGCGTCAACTCCGGTCGACAAAGGAGACAGCGTTGAGCTTCGATTCATCCACCCGTTCCGCGATCGACATTCCCGCGCTGCTGGCTGCCCTGCCCGCGCGCATCGCCGACATTCCAGCGCTGGCCGCCGCCCGCGATCCGCAGCACGTCGCCTTGATCGAGGATGCGCGCCGCCTGACCAGCGCGCAACTGCTGGAGGCCGTCGACGCCGCCACCGCGCTGCTGCGCGAATGGGGCGTGCGCGGCGGCGATCGCGTGATGATCGTCGCGGAAAACAGCATCGTGCAGATCGTACTGCTGTTCGCGACCGCCCGACTCGACGCGTGGGCGCTGGTGTCGAACGCGCGCCTGTCCGCGGCCGAACTCGACTCGATCCGCGCGCACGCGCAGCCTCGCGTGGTCGCCTACGCCACAGAAAGCTCGAGCGATGCCAAGCACCACGCGCAGCGGCATCAAGCCACGGCAGCGCCGGCTATCACGCCGGACATCGGCACCTGGTCGTACACCGTGGACAGCGCGGCAATAGCCGAGCCCGTGGAAGCCGCAAACGACCGCCAATGCGCCGCGTTGATTTACACCACCGGTACCACCGGTGCACCGAAGGGCGTGATGCTGTCGCATCGCAATCTGCTGTTCATTGCCGCAATCTCGAGCCGCTTGCGCAAAGTCGGCCCCGACGACGTCGTCTATGCCGTGCTGCCGATCTCGCACGTGTACGGCTTCGCGTCGGTGTGCCTGGGCAGCCTGCAGGCGGGCGCGACCTTGCGGCTCGTGCCGCGCTTCGCGCCGGAAGCCGTGCGCCGCGCCCTCGCCGAGGAACGCGTGTCGATCTTCCAGGGCGTGCCGGCCATGCACGCCAAATTGCTCGAATATCTGCAGACGCACGGCCACGCGTGGTCCGCGCCGCAATTGCGCTTCGCGTATTCAGGCGGCTCGCCGCTCGACGCCGCCTTGAAAGCGCAGGTGGAAAGCGTCTACGGTCTGCCGCTGCACAACGGCTATGGCATGACCGAGAGCAGCCCGACCGTGTCGCACACCATGCTCGATGCGCCGCGCAGCGATTGTTCCGTCGGCGACGTTATTCCGGGTGTCGAGGTGCGCTTCGTCGGACTCGACGGCACTGACGCCGCGAAGGGCGAAATCGGCGAACTATGGGTGCGCGGTCCGAACGTGATGCTCGGCTACTACCGCAGCCCTGAGCAGACACGTGCGGTCGTAACCGAAGACGGCTGGCTCAAAACCGGCGATCTCGCGCGACAGGACGCGGACGGCGCGTTGCATATCGTCGGGCGCAGCAAGGAATTGATCATCCGCTCGGGCTTCAACGTGTACCCGGCCGAGGTCGAACATGTGCTGAACGCGCATCCGCAGGTCGTGCAGTCGGCGGTGATCGGGCGCGCGGTGGAAGGTAACGAGGAAGTGGTCGCGTTCGTCGAGTTGGTTGCGGGCGCGACGGTGACAGCCGCCGAATTGATCGACTGGTGCGGCGAGCGTCTGGCGCCGTACAAGCGGCCGGCCGAAGTCAAAGTGCTCGCCGCCCTGCCGGCTGCATCGACCGGCAAGATTCTCAAGCATCGGCTGCGTGAGTTTCTCTGACGGGCGCGCAATCGCAAACCCAGCATCAGCCTCGCGGATGATGCTGCGCATGCAGCGACTTCAACCGTTCACGGGCCACGTGCGTGTAGATCTGCGTGGTCGAAATATCCGTGTGGCCGAGCAGCAGTTGCACGACACGCAAGTCGGCGCCGTGATTGAGCAGATGCGTCGCGAACGCATGCCGCAATGTATGCGGCGAGAGAGGCGCATTCACGCCGGCCGCCGTCGCGTGACGCTTGATGATGTTCCAGAACTGCTGGCGCGTCATGCCTTCGGCGCGGCTCGTCACGAACAGCGCGTCCGTCGCGCGCGCGCCGAGCAACGCCGGCCGCGCTTCGCGCAGATAGCGTTCGATCCAGCTATGCGCTTCCTCGCCGAACGGAATCAGGCGCTCCTTCGAGCCCTTGCCCATGACGCGCACCACGCCTTCGTTCAGGCCCACTTCCACCGTCTTCAACGTGACGAGCTCGGTCACGCGCAAACCGCTCGCGTACATCAACTCCAGCATCGTGCGATCGCGCAGCCCTAAAGCCGTATCGACGTCGGGCGCGCCGAGCAGCGCTTCGACTTGCGCCTCGCTGAGCGTCGACGGAAAACGCGGCGGCTGTTTTGCCGAGCGGATGCGCACCGTCGGGTCGACCTTCGCGCGATGCTCACGCACGGCCCACCCGTAATAGCGGCGAAACACAGAGAGCCGCCGGTTTGCCGAAGTCGATTTGTCTTTCTGGCGCGCCGCGCTATACGCGTTCAGATCGGCTTCGCTCGCGGTGTCCAGTGAAGCGTTGCGGCTCTGCGCGAGCCATTCGCAAAAGAGACGCAGGTCGCGGCGGTACGCGTCGAGCGTGTTGCGCGACAGGCCGTGTTCGAGCCACAGCGCGTCGCAGAACGCATCGATCGACGCCGAACTGGCGACGAACAGAGGTGACGCGGCGGCCGTGTCGTCGATCAACGTATCGCTCATGCGTAGGGAATGCCTTCATGCGCCAGCAGCCAGCGCTTGATGTTGCGGAAGAAACCCTCTTCGGCGTGATTCGCGAAACCGCCGATGCCGCTCGAACTCACCACCCGATGACATGGAATCACAATCGGAAAGTAGTTGGCGCCGCACGCCTGACCGACCGCGCGCGGCGCGCTGCCGAGTTGCCTTGCCAATTGACCGTAGGTCAGCACGACGCCCGGCGGAATGTCGCTGATGGCCTGCCACACGCGCTTCTGAAACGCGGTGCCGACCGAAGCCAGCGGCAACTCGAACTTCGCGGACGCGCGCTCGAAATATCGCTCGATCTGTTCGGCGGCCTGTTTCGCCAACGGCGTGTCGGGCTCGATGTTTTGCATCGAATCCGGCAGATAGACGATCTCGCGCACGGCTGCGCCTTCAAGGCGGATGCCGACCTTGCCGAACGGCGCATCGATCACTGCATTGAACATGATTGCCTGCTCCTCTCTGGCGCGGCGTTGCAACGCATCGCCAAGTTTGCCGCTACTCTACGCCGCTTCCAAAGCCCATTCCACATGCTCGCGCACGACGGCGGAAGCGTCATTGACCCGCATTCTCAGCGCCTGCACGATCGCCTCGCGCGCCGGCTCGCTCAAACTATCGGACGACGCACGCAGCGCGTTGCCCATGCCCACCGCGAGATTGCGCAGCCAGCACTCGTAGCCGATGCGGCGAATCGCGCTGCCCTGCATACGCGTATCGAACTCGTCCTCGCTCCATGCGAACAACTCGACAAGCGACGCGCGATCGAGCCCATGCCGCACGTCGAAATCGGCGACCGGCGCGGCCTGCGCGAACTTGTTCCATGGACACACGAGCTGGCAATCGTCGCAGCCATACACACGATTACCGATTAGCGGCCGCATTTCCAGGGGAATACTGCCCTTCAATTCGATCGTGAGATAGGAAATACAGAGGCGCGCATCGACCTTGTAAGGCGCGACGATCGCGCCGGTCGGACAGGCGCCGATACAGCGCGTGCAACTCCCGCAATGCGAGCCCGGCGTTTCGGGCGCGGCCTCGGGCAAGGTCTCGGCGTCGGTCGGCAAGGGCACATCGACATAGATTTCGCCGAGAAAAAACAGCGAACCCGCGTCACGTTGCAGCAGCAACGTGTGCTTGCCGCGCCAGCCGATGCCGGCCTTCTGCGCAAGTTCTACTTCCAGCACCGGCGCCGAATCGGTAAATACGCGGTAGCCGAATGCGCCGATCTCGGCCTCGATCTTCTCGGCCAGATGTTGCAAACGGTTACGCATCACCTTGTGATAATCGCGGCCTCGCGCATAGACCGACACGACCGCCGCCGACGGGTCCGCGAGCCGCGCATGCTCGGCTGCACGCCATTCTTGCGTGAGCGGACCGTCCTGCAAAGCGCTTTCGTGCGCCTTTCCGCTCAATGTCTGCGCGGGCAAATAAGCGATGCGCGCCGTAATCACACGTCGCGTGCCGGCCACAAGCTCGGCGGGCCGCGCGCGTTTCATGCCGTGTTTCGCCATATAATCCATCTCGCCGTGGCAACCCGCTTCCAGCCAGGCTGCAAGCGGCGCTTCGGCGGCGGAGAGATCGGTGTCGCTAATGCCGATCGCTCCGAAACCCAGTTCACGGCCCCACGTTTTGATGTTCAGCGCGAGCGCGTACAGCGCCGCTTCATCGAAATGACGCTCGGCACGCGCATCGTCGTTAGACGCAGGCGTGCAGGAAACAGGGGACTCCGGACTTCGGTTCATCACGCCATTTTACGAGAATGCCTGTCAATTCCGATCTCGCGATCCAACCGCCCGCCAATGTCCTGCTCGAACGCACCTTCGCGCTCGCGGACGAAGCCGCCACCATGGCCTTCGGCGAGCGCTTCGCGCAGGCGATCGACAGCGTGCGCGAGGCCGCGCGGCACGCGCCTGGCGCCGACGGCGACAAGGCGTTCTACGGACTGCAAGTCCAACTCGTCGGCGACCTCGGCGCCGGCAAAACCACCCTCGTGCGCGCAACTTTGCGCGGCCTCGGCCACACCGGCCGCGTGCGCAGCCCCACTTACACACTCGTCGAACCCTACGTGCTCGAGCGGCCCGCCGGGGAACTCGCGCTCTATCACTTCGATCTGTATAGATTCACCGATCCGGCCGAATGGGCCGACGCGGGCTTTCGCGAGTACTTCGACAGCGGCGCCGTCTGCCTCGTCGAATGGCCGCAACGCGCGGGGCGTCTCCTGGGCGTGCCGGATCTTGTCTTCTCGCTCGACCTCGACAACGACAATGATGGCGAGAACGAAGGCGACGGCCGTGTCCTCGTCGCACGGGCATACAGCGAATCAGGAAAGGCATGTCTCGAAAGATGTTGATCAAACCGTTCCGCTCGATCGAATCGGCGGCTACCGCAACGCATAACTGGCGGCGCCGGCAGATTCTGCGCGCGGGCGCGTCCACGCTCGTGCTCGGCCTCGTCGCGCCGCGTCTCGCTTGGGCAAGCTCGGTGCTCGGCGTGCGGGTCTGGCCAGCGCGCGACTACACGCGCGTGACGATCGAATCCGATCAGCCGCTGCAGAACGCCCAGCAGTTGCTGCAGGGACCGGACCGGCTGGTGGTCGACCTGAGCGGCCTCGATCTGGACCAGGCCTTGAAAGACCTCGTCTCGAAGATCACGCCGAACGATCCGCAGATCCAGTCGGTGCGGGTCGGGCAATATCAGCCGCATGTGGTGCGCATGGTGTTCGACCTGAAGGGTTCGGTGAAGCCGCAGGTGTTCACGCTGCCGCCGGTCGGCGCGTACAAGTACCGGCTGGTGTTCGACCTGTATCCCGCGGTCGCGCCTGATCCGTTGATGGATCTGCTCGCCCAGACGGAACACAAGCAACAGACATTGAACGAAGAGAACGCCGCGCCGCCGCCCGCCACGCTGAGCGGTCCGGGCACCACGCCGCCCACTGCCGATAACAGCGAGGCGTTCTTCGAGCGTTACGCGCAGAACAGCGGTAGCGGGTCCGCGCCGAGCGTGCCGCGTCCGCCGGTGCATGTCGCGCCCACACCCGTTCCGCCGATCCTCGGCAAGCCCGCCACGCCCGCTGCGCCGGTGGCGCCGCCAACGGCCATCGCCCGCAACAAGGGCAACAGCGCCAGCACGCTGGGCGCGGACGATGCCGGCAGCGACGATACCTACGCCTTCACCAATCCCAAGTCCGGCAAGAGCAACACGGTGCGTCTGTTGACCGTCGCGATCGATCCGGGCCACGGCGGCGAAGACCCGGGCGCGATCGGCGGTTCGGGCACGTACGAGAAGCATGTCGCGCTCGACATCGCGAAGAAGCTGCGCGCCAAGATCGACGCGCAACCGAACATGCGCGCCATGATGACGCGCGACGCCGACTTCTTCGTGCCGCTGAACGTGCGCGTGCAAAAGGCGCGGCGCGTCGGCGCGGACCTGTTCGTGTCGATCCATGCCGACGCGTTCACCACGCCCGACGCGAAGGGTTCGTCGGTGTTCGCGCTGTCCGAGCATGGCGCCTCGAGCGCCGCGGCGCGCTGGATGGCGAACAAGGAGAACTCGTCGGATCAGATCGGCGGGATCAATATCAAGTCCGCCGACGCCACCGTGAACCGCGCGCTGTTCGATATGTCGACCACCGCGCAGATTCGCGACTCGATGCGTTACGGCAACTTCGTGCTGAAGGAAATCGGCGGCATCAACAAGCTGCACAAGGGCTCGGTCGAACAGGCCGGGTTCGCGGTGCTGAAGGCGCCGGACATTCCGTCGATCCTCGTGGAAACTGCCTTCATCAGCAACCCGGACGAAGAGCGCCGCCTGAACGACGACGCGTATCGCGAGAAGATGGCCGATGCGATCATGACCGGCATCAAGCGCTATTTCGCGGCGAATCCACCGCTTGCGAAGAATCGCATGACGTGATGCTCGCGTCTGCTTTGATGCAATGAAGAACGGCCGCTCGATGAGCGGCCGTTTTTCGTCTTCATGCTCGTCCGCGTTTTTGTTCTCACTCGGACGTGCCGGTCGCGCGACGCGCGGGTGACAACCGTTGGACGACCCAGCCGCCGAACACGTTCACGGCCAAGCCTGCCATCACCAGCAAAGCGCCGGCGATCTGCGCCGCGGACAGTTGCTCGTCGAGAAACAGCGACGCTGACGCCAGGCCAACTATCGGCACCAGCAGCGAAAACGGCGCGACCTGACTCGCCGGATAGCGCGACAGCAGACGGCTCCACAACCCGTAGCCGATCAGCGTGGCAATGAACGCGAGATAGACAATGGCGAAGATCGACATCGCGCTGATGCCGGAAAGCGCGGCGACGATCCGCTGCGGACCCTCGAACGCGTACGACAGCGCGAAAAACGGCAGCGGCGGGATCAGGCTGCCCCACACCACCAGTCCGACGAGGTCAACCTGGCCGACCTTCTTCGTGACGATGTTGCCGAGCGCCCACGAACACGAGGCGCACAAGGTAAGGACAAAGCCGGCCAGCGTCATGGCGTGGCCGCCTTGCATGCCGATCACGGCAAGTCCGCCCGCCGCGACCAGCAAACCCACGACATTCGGCAAGCGGAACCGCTCATGCAGGAACATCGCCGCGAAAATCAGCGTGAAAAACGCCTGCGCCTGCAACACCAGCGAGGCGAGTCCAGCCGGCATGCCGACATACATGGCGGAGAACAGAAACGCGAACTGCCCCAGCGAAATGGTCGCGCCGTACGCGATCAGCCAGCGCCACGGCAGGTTGGGCCGTTTGATGAAAAACACCGCCGGCACGGCGGCGAGCGTGAAGCGCAGCGCGCCGAGCAGCATCGGCGGCACGCCATGCAGACCCACCTTGATCACGACGAAGTTGACGCCCCACGCAGCGACCACGACCAGCGCGAGCAGCAAATCCCTGGGCGACATCCCAGTCTCCAATTGATTGTTCGATCCGGCAGTTTAGCGGAGCCGGCAGCACGCGGTAACGGCCCGGGCTACGGAATCCCGGAGGTTGCCGGGGCGTCGACGTGTCGCCGAGCCGTCGTCATTGCGCCCACCGCAGTAGAATCATCTATTAAGCAAAAATCCCCACCCACACTCCAGCCGAGCCTGCCCATGTCCTCCTCGATCAAAGCAGTCCTCAAACCGCATCTGCGCGACGTCGGCAGTCTGACCGTGCGGCGCGTGCTGCCGGCCATGGCGGCGCGCCTGATCGGCCCGTTCATCTTCTTCGACCACATGGGCCCGGCCACGCTTGAACCCGGCGTCGGCCTCGACGTGCGGCCGCATCCGCATATCGGCCTCGCCACGGTGACGTATCTGTTCGAAGGCGCGATCATGCATCGCGACAGCCTCGGCTCGGAGCAGAAAATCGTCCCCGGCGACGTCAACTGGATGACGGCCGGGCGCGGCATCGTCCACTCCGAGCGCACCCCGGACGAGGACCGCGCGAGCGGCCAGAGCATGCACGGCATTCAGACGTGGGTCGCGCTGCCGCTCGAAGACGAAGAGATCGAGCCGTCGTTCGCGCATCACGCGGCCGAAACGCTGCCGGTGGTCGAGCGCAACGGCGTCACGCTGCGGGTGATCGCAGGCACGGCGTTCGGCGAAACCTCGCCGGTCGCGACGTTTTCCGGCACGCTGTATGTGGCCGGCGAATTCGCGCCGGGCGGCGCCTTCGCGCTCGAACCGGAACACGAGGAACGCGGCGTCTATCTCGTCGACGGCGATCTGGAGATCGACGGCACGCCGCTCGAAGTCGGCCAGATGGCGGTGCTCGCGCTCGACGAAACGGTGACGCTGGCGAGCACCCACGGCGCGCGCGTCATGCTGCTCGGCGGCGAAAAACTGGACGGCGAGCACTTTATCGAGTGGAATTTCGTCGCCAGTTCGCGCGAGAAAATCGAAGCCGCGAAGCTCGCGTGGACCAATCAGGAAATGGGCAAAGTGCCGGGCGAAACCGAATGGATTCCGCTGCCCCAGCGCAAATAAGCACAGATGAGCGCAAGCGGCTTCGGGCAGCATTGATTCCGCAGTGTTCGGCCCCAAATAGTCAACAGACCGTTTTATCGACGAGGACGCAATGGACACCACTCTGGCCACTTTTGAACAGGACGTCATCGCGGCGTCGACACTGGCCCCCGTGCTGGTCGATTTCTGGGCGCCCTGGTGCGGCCCCTGCAAGACCCTCGGCCCGATGCTGGAAAAGCTCGAAGCCGAAGCTGCCGGCAAGTGGAAGCTCGTGAAGGTGAACGTGGACGAGAACCAGGAACTGGCCGCGCACTTCCAGGTGCGCAGCATTCCGCACGTCATGGCCTTTGCCGACGGACGGCCGGTCGATCAGTTCGTCGGCGTGCTGCCTGAAGGCCAGTTGCGCGAGTTTCTCGAACGGCTGGTGCCGCAAGGCGCGGACGCCGCGCGTCTCGAAGCGCACACCGCGCTGGACGAAGGCCGTCGCGAAGATGCGTACGACGCGCTGCAAGCCGCCCTCGCCTACGACCCGGGTTTCGACGAAGCGCGCATGGACCGCATTGAAATGCTGCTCGAAGACAATCGTATCGACGAAGCGCGCAACGAAGTCGATCTGCTGTCGCCGAAAACGACGCAAGGCATCGACGCGCGATTCAACGCGATCAAGACTCGCCTCGACGCGGTGGACGCCGCAGCCGACCTGCCGCCCACCGATGCACTGGAGGCAAAGGTCGCGGCCGACCCGGCCGATCTCGAAGCGCGTTTCGATCTGGCTAGCGCGTTCATCGCCCGCCGCAAATACGCGGAAGCGCTCGAACATCTGCTCGCGATCGTGCAGCGCGACCGCACGTTCCGCGACGATATCGGCCGCAAGACGATGCTGTCGGTGTTCGATCTGGCTGCGCATCAGCCGGAGCTGGTGTCGCAATGGCGGCGCAAGCTGAGCGCTTCGTTGTTCTGATCTGATTGGCTCAATCGATATTCAGGCGCGGCGTCCCGGCAGCGCCTGAATGCGCTGCGGCATCCACCGCGGCGTGAATCACTTCAAACCGTCGCCTGCTTCGCCAACGCCCGCAACACATGCGCGGCCGCGGCAAAACCGAAGCTCGCTGTCACGCATACGCTCGAACCAAAACCCGCACAGTTCAAACCGACCGGCCCCGTGTGGCCCGGCGATGTGGTGACGTGCTCGGCTTCCTCATCGATATCGCAGACCGCCGCTTCCGGGTAGATCAACGGTTCGTCCGAATACACCGCGCTCACCTTGAACTTCGCTTTCGGGCCACGCGGAAAACCGTGCTGTTTGCGCAGTTGGCCGCGCACTTTCGACAGCAACGGGTCCTGGATCGTCAGCGCGAGATCGTCGATGCGAATGCGCGTCGGGTCCAGCTGGCCACCCGCGCCGCCGACCGTGATCAACGGCTGTTTCTTCTCCACGCACCATGTGATCAACGCGGTCTTGGTGCGCACGCTGTCGATCGCATCGATCACGTAATCGAAGCCGCCGCCGAGCGTCGCGTCGAAGTTGTCCGGCTCGACGAAGTCCTCGATCAAGCGCACGTCGCAAAACGGATTGATCGCCGCGATGCGTTCGGCCATGGCTTCGACCTTCGGTTTTCCGTAGTTGCCGTCGAGCGCGTGGATCTGCCGGTTCGTGTTGCTCTCGGCGACGTTGTCGAGATCGATCAGCGTCAGCGTGCCGACCGCGCTGCGCGCCAGCGCCTCCGCCACCCACGACCCCACTCCGCCGATGCCGATCACCGCGACGTGCGCGCCTTCGAACGCGGCCAGCGCCGGCGCGCCGTACAGACGCGCGATGCCGCCGAAGCGCCGCGCGCGATCGGCGGTTTCTTTCCCGTCGAGGCTGGTAGTAAGATCGGATTGCGCGGTGGTGCTGGACATGATGGCAGGGCTCGTTGGTCGGGCTAAAACACGAAGTGGCGACGCAAAGGCGTACGTAACCTCGTATTCTGCCTGAACGCGCCGAGTTGCATCGCCGCGAACAGCGCCACACCGAGGGGCCACGCGCGGGCCGGCATGCATGCACGCACCGCGCGAGACCTTGACATGGCTGCGGGCAAAAAATCAGCGCCTTAGCTATACTGATTGAACTGTAGCGTTCGCATAAGAACATGACCTCACTCGCCGAACTTCGAAAAAACTATTCGCTGGGTTCTTTGGACGTTGCCGATATCAACCGCAACCCGTTTCGTCAGTTCGATACGTGGTTTCAACAAGCGGTCGACGCCAAACTGCCCGAGCCGAATACCATGACGCTGGCCACGGTCGACTCGCGTGGCCGGCCGTCGGCGCGCATCGTGCTGATCAAGGGCGTCGACGAGCGTGGCTTCGTGTTCTTCACCAATTACGAAAGCCGTAAAGGCCGCGAACTGGCCGCCAATCCCTACGCCAGCCTGCTGTTCTACTGGATCGAACTGGAACGCCAGGTGCGCGTGGAAGGCCGCATCGTCAAAACCAGCGCGGAAGAAAGCGACGCGTATTTCGCGTCGCGCCCGCTCGGTTCACGCATCGGTGCGTGGGCTTCGAATCAGAGTCAGCTAATTGAAAGCCGTTCGCAGCTCGAAACACGCGAACGCGAAATCAGGCTGCAATACGGCGACCAGCCACCGCGTCCACCGCACTGGGGCGGTTATCGTTTGGTGCCCGAAGCAATCGAATTCTGGCAGGGCCGGCCGTCGCGATTGCACGACCGTTTGCTCTACACGCGTTCAGGCGAACACAGCGATTGGCAAATCTCCCGCCTATCGCCTTGAATCGGAATACAACGCCGCCACCGCGTTGCCAACGCAGCAGCGCGCGGCGGCCGGATGGCATCTCGCGGCATGGGAGTCGCGCCGCATTGAGTTGCGATCCACACAGGCTTTGCTTTAATTCAACGGACACGGAGAGATCACATGTTCTGGGAGAAGAAGCTAGCGCAGTGGGTGGAAGATGTAAAAACCAGGGCTAACGTTCCTGCACGCCTCGTGCTGTGGGACGGTCAGCAACATGACTTCGGGCAGTTCGCCGCGCCTCAGGTCACGCTACATGTCAAAAGCGCCACGGCGCTGCCCTATCTGCTCGAACCGAGCCTCGACAATCTCGGCGAGGCGTATGTGAAGGGCAAGATCGACATCGAGGGCAAGCTGTCGGACATCATCAATATCGGCTACCAGCTGGCGCGCAATACCGTCACGAGCGCGGGCAAGCTGGCGCGCGTGCGGCGCTATTTCAATCATTCGAAAGCGTCGGACAAGAAGGCGATCCAGTATCACTACGACGTCTCGAATGAGTTCTACAAACTGTGGCTCGACGAGAACATGGTGTACTCGTGCGCGTACTTCGAGAACGGTAACGAAGATCTCGCCACCGCGCAGATCAAGAAGATCGACCACATCCTCACCAAGATCCAGTTGCAGCCGGGGCAGCGCCTGCTCGATATCGGCTGCGGCTGGGGCGCGCTCGTCCTGCGCGCGGCGCAGAAATTCGGCGCGAAGTGCGTGGGCGTGACGCTCTCGCAGAACCAGTTCGACCTCGCCACCGCGCGCGTCAAAGCGGCGGGGCTGGAAGGCCAGATCGAGATTCGTCTGCAGGATTACCGCGACGTCGAAGGGCAATTCGATCGCATCACGAGTGTCGGCATGTTCGAGCACGTGGGCCGCAAGAATCTGCCGGGCTACTTCGAGAAGATCCGCGACCTGCTGGTCGACGACGGCATCGCCATGAATCACGGCATTACGTCGAGCGATGCGGACAGCGGCGAGACCGCGCTCGGCGGCGGCGAATTCATCGACCGCTATGTGTTTCCGGACGGCGAGCTGCCGCATATCAGCCTTGCGCTCGAATCGATGCAGCGCGGCGGGCTCGAAGCGGTTGACGTCGAAAGCCTGCGCCGTCACTATGCGCACACGCTGGACATTTGGGCGGAGAATTTCGAAGCGCATGCGGAGGAAGCCCGCAAGCTCGTCGACGACGAAAAATTCCGCATCTGGCGCGTGTACCTCGCCGGTTGCGCCTACGCGTTCGAAAACGACGACGTGTCGATCTACCAGGTGGTGTGCCGCAAAGCCGGCCGCAGCGCGAAAACCTTGCCGTGGTCGCGCCGCTTCATGTACGACAAACCGCTGTGATACGGTTGCGCCGCGGCGCCGTGCATAAGCGGGCGACGCGGTGCAACCTTTGAACAGCAGGTCGAACACCGATGGACCAGAGCGGGACAAGCGAAGTTGATCAGCCGGTAGAAGGCGAGTCTGGCGCCGATGGCGAAGCCGTGCAGTTCGATCTGTTCGGGATGCCGGTGGAAGCCTCGGCGAAGGGCGATGGCGGTGTGAAGTTACCGCGTGGGACGGCTGGGGCAGATGCTGACACTGGTCAGCATCCAATGGAGCGGGCAACCTCGCCCGCTGATACAGCCGCCGCATCCGCAGCCGCGACACAGCCCGAGCGCCGGCGTCAGCCGCGCGCGAAGAACGCCGCAAGCGCCGGCTCCCTGTGGCAGGAAGACGAAGCGGCAGCGCCGGAAGATGCCGTCACCCCGCCCAAAGCCAACACCACGCCCGCCCCCTCCGACGCCCCCAAAAAACGCCGCACCCGCGAAATCCTCGCGGCCCCGCCCTCGCCGGAACTGCTCGCGCTCGCGGCGCAACTGCCGCCGCAGATCCACCTCGGCACCTCGACGTGGTCGTTTCCAGGCTGGAACGGCATCGTCTACGGCGACGAGTACAGCAACAGCAAACTGTCGCGCGAGGGTCTCACGGCCTACGGCGCGCATCCGCTACTGAAGACGGTCAGCATCGACCGGTCGTTTTATCAGGCGCTCACAGTCACTGAGTATTTGCGCTACGCGCAGCAAGTGCCCGAGCACTTCCGCTTCATCGTCAAAGCGCCGATGACGATCACTGACGCCACCGTGCGCGCTGAACGCGGCGAGCCGGTCTCGATGAATCCGTGTTTTCTGAACGCGCAAATGGCGATCGACGATTTCGTCACGCCGTGTCTCGAAGGACTCGGCGCCAAGGCTGGCGCGCTGGTGTTCCAGCTTTCGCCGCTGCCGGATCAGATGCTTGCGCAGCCGGCGGTATTCATCGAACGGCTGGCTGAATTTTTGATGGCCTTGCCGAAGCTGCCGGACAGCGCCTGCTACGCGATTGAAATCCGTGACGGAAGCCTGCTCACGCCGCGCTTCATCCGCACGCTCAAAATGGCGGGCGTGCGTTATTGCGTCGGGATTCATGCGCGTATGCCCGATCCGCTGCGTCAGGCCGCGGCGCTCGCGTTGCTGGACGGCGAACCGGCTGGGCCGCTGATCGTGCGCTGGAGCCTGCACGGCGGCTTCAAATACGAACGGGCGAAGGCCAAGTACGAACCGTTCAACCAGTTGGTCGACCACGACCCGGCGACCCGCGCGTCACTCGCCGAACTGGCCGCGCGCTACGCGCTGGCCGGCCAGCCGGTGGTGATCGCGATCAACAATAAAGCGGAAGGATCAGCGCCGCTCAGCTGCGTGGAGCTGGCGCGGGCGATTATCGAGGCGTATGCGCGGCTCGCTCATGAGCATGAGCACGACAGTGAACCTCCGCCATCCGACGAGAACGAGCAGCGGCCTGACTCCGCCGTTTGAGCAACGCGCCAAGCAGCCGCTCGTCCCATTAGCTCGCCTTGATCCGGTGAGCAAACTTCTGACGAAACTTCGCCACCTTCGGCGCCACCACGAACGAGCAGTACCCCTGATTCGGGTGCTGCGCAAAATAGTTCTGGTGATAAGCCTCGGCCGGCCAGTAATTGCCGTCGAGCGGCAGCACTTGCGTAACGATCTGAGCATCGTAAATGCGCTGTTCGCCGATCTCGCGAATCGCCTGCAACGCCGCTTCCCGCTGCGCATCCGAATGGGTGAAGACCACCGAGCGGTATTGCGTGCCGACGTCGTTGCCCTGCCGGTTCAACTGCGTCGGATCGTGGATCGCGAAGAAGATATCGAGAATCTCGCGATAGCTGATCTTCGCCGGATCGAAGTCGACCTTCACGACTTCGGCGTGGCCCGTCACGCCGTCGCACACCTGCTCGTAGGTCGGGCGCTGGGTCTGGCCGCCCGCATAGCCCGACTCCACCGCGCTCACGCCGTCGACGCCCAGGTACACCGCTTCGAGGCACCAGAAACACCCGCCACCGAGGGTGGCGACTTCGCCTGTCTGACTCATGCTGCTCGCTCCTTGAAACTCATAGTCGGCCGATGCCGGTCCACGGTTCGCCGCAACGCTCATGCCACCATCCGAGCTTTCCAGCTTAGCGGCTTTTTCATGCGCCGGCTGGGGTCGCGGCCAATCCGCCGCGATTGCAGTTAAAATTGGGACAAATCGACGATTTTCACTATGACTTTCGAATCATTTGTTTCCAGCCGTGCGCGCGATGGGTTCAGTCCGGGATTCACCCGGTTTGCGCCAGGGGCTTGCGCCCGATGAAGCGCGCCAGCCCGCCTAATTTCGACCAGAACGCCTTCAAGCAGGCGCTCAGCCAATTTGCCACCGGCGTCACCGTCATTACAACGCGCGCGTCGTCCGGCCAGTTGATCGGCATCACGGCCAGCTCATTTAATTCGGTTTCGCTCAACCCGCCGTTGGTGTTGTGGAGTCTGGCCACGCGCTCGGCATCGATGCCGGTGTTCCGCGCCAACAGTCACTACGTGGTCAATGTGCTGGCCGCGTCGCAGCTCGAACTGTGCAAGCGCTTTGCGACCGTGAAGGGCGATCGCTTCGAAGGCGTGTCGCACGCGGAAGGCGACACCGGCATGCCGGTGCTCGACGGCGCGCTCGCCTGGTTCGAGTGCCATAACCGCAGCCGTTACGAAGAGGGCGACCACGTGATTTTCGTCGGTGAAGTGGAGCGCTGCGGCGTGCACGAAAATGCCGCGGAGACTTCGCCGCTGGTTTTTCAGAACGGTCGGTTTCACGGACTCAAACCGCTTTGAACGCGGTGCCGCGGTTGGATTCGGCGCGGGCGGTTCAAGTGGTTTGGGAATGACGGGCGGCGCGAGGACTTCGCCGTCTCAAACAAATGCCCGCGCCGTTCTGCCGGCGCGGCCGTCCTCTCGGTCAGCGATCGTTATGCGCGGCGCTATGCCCACCGGTTTTCTTCACTAACGAAACCGGCACGCCCGAATCTTCCTTGAGCGTCTGCAGCACGATATTCGAACGAATATCCATCACACCCGGCGCCTTGTAGAGACGCTGCAGCACGAAATCCGAATAATGTTTGAGGTTGTGCGCGAGGACTCGCAGCAGATAGTGCGTTTCGCCGGTCACGACAAACGCGCCGACCACTTCCGGCCAGTCGCGCACCGCTTCCGCGAAGCGTTCGTGCCAATTCTCCTGGTCGTTGCGCATGGATACCTGCACGAACGCTTCCAGTTCGAAACCCAGCACTTCGCGGTTAAGACACGCGCGGTAATGTTCGATGACGCCCTGCTCCTCAAGCAGGCGCAGGCGTCGTAGACAGGCTGACGGCGAGAGCGAAATGCGCTCCGCGAGGTCGAGATTGCTGATCCGTCCTTCTTGCTGAAGCACCGTCAAGATACGGCAATCGGTGGCGTCGAGCGAGATCGCGTTCATATTCGGTCTCCCTTTCCCGTTTGTCTCAAATTATGTTCCAAGACACGGCTCAGAAGGAGATTTTTTCGCAATCACATTTCGCGGCAAGCCACCTATCATTCCCGGATAGACAATAAACTGCCGATGCGACTATGCCAACACTTTGGGACATCACCCCCGCCGTCGATACCGCCACGCCCGTCTGGCCGGGCGACACGCCGGTGGGCATCGAGCGCGTGTGGCGCATGGAGGCGGGCTCGCCCGTCAACGTCGCGCGGCTGACGCTGTCGCCGCACACCGGTGCGCACACCGACGCCCCGCTGCACTACGACGCCGAAGGCGCCGCCATCGGCGAAGTGCCGCTCGATGCGTACCTCGGCCGATGCCGTGTGATTCATTGCATCGGCGCATCGCCTGTTGTGACGCCACAACACCTCGTCGGCTCGCTCGACGACTTGCCACCGCGAGTCTTACTGCGCACTTACAGAAACGCGCCGACCACCGCATGGGACAGCGCGTTCTGCGCGGTCGCGCCGGACACCATCGACCTGCTGGCCGCGCGCGGTGTGAAGCTGATCGGCGTCGACACGCCGTCGCTCGATCCGCAGGAGTCGAAGACGATGGATGCTCACCACCGGATTCGCGCGCATCGCATGGCGATTCTCGAAGGCATCGTGCTCGACGACGTCGCGCCCGGCGACTACGAACTGATCGCGCTGCCGCTCAAGCTGACCACACTCGATGCAAGCCCGGTGCGCGCGATCCTGCGCGCGCTGCCCGAGTCTCAATGAACATCTCTGATCTGACTGACGGAATCACCATGAACCACCGTGACGAAGCACTGGCGCTCGACAGCGCCGACCCTCTCGCGACGTTGCGCGACCAGTTCGCGCTGTCGTCGACCACCATTTATCTCGACGGCAATTCCCTGGGCGTCCCGCCCGCGGCCGCCGCGCAGCGCGCACAGACCGTGATCGGCGCCGAATGGGGCGAAGGCCTGATCCGTAGCTGGAACACCGCCGGCTGGTTCGAGCTGCCGCGCCGCCTCGGCAACAAGCTCGCGCCGCTGATCGGCGCGGCGGAAAACGAAGTGGTCGTCACCGATACGATTTCGATCAACCTATTCAAGCTGCTGTCGGCGGCCGTGCGGGTCGCGAATGCGCGTGATCCTAAACGTCGCGTGATCGTTTCCGAGCGCTCGAATTTCCCGACGGATCTGTACATCGCGCAGGGATTGATCGAGCAACTCGACCGCGGCTATGAACTGCGCCTCGTCGACGATCCTTCCGAACTGCCTGCCGCGATCGGCGACGACACCGCCATCGTGATGATCACGCACGTCAACTACCGCACCGGCTACATGCACGACATGGCCGCGCTCACGAAGCTGATCCACGACAAAGGCGCGCTCGCGCTGTGGGATCTCGCGCATTCGGCGGGCGCGGTGCCAGTCGATCTCAACGGCGTCGGCGCGGACTATGCGGTTGGCTGCACGTACAAGTATCTGAATGGCGGCCCGGGTTCGCCCGCGTTCGTGTGGGTGCCCAAGCGCCATCAAAATGACTTCGCGCAACCGCTGTCCGGCTGGTGGGGACATCGCGCGCCGTTCAAGATGGATCCGACGTATCAGCCGGATGACGGCATCGGACGCTTTCTGTGCGGCACGCAGCCGATGGTGTCGATGTCGCTCGTCGAGTGCGGACTCGATGTGTTTTTGCAAACCGATATGCAGGCGGTTCGCGAGAAGTCGCTAGCGTTGACCGATCTGTTCATCGAACTGGTCGAAGCGCGTTGCAGCGAATTTCCGTTGAAGCTCGTTACGCCGCGTGAGCATGCGCAGCGTGGGTCGCATGCGAGTTTTGAACATCCGCATGGATACGAGGTGATGCAAGCGCTGATCGCGCGTGGGGTGATCGGCGATTATCGTGAGCCGCATGTGTTGCGGTTTGGATTGACGCCGCTGTATACGCGCTTTGTCGATGTGTGGGATGCGGTGGAAACGTTGCGCGAGGTGCTCGTGAAGGAGACCTGGCGGGCACCCGAATTCGCCGCGCGCGGCGCAGTGACCTGAGGAGCGCGCGATGACCGATCACATGCAAACGCCGGGCCTGCCGGAAGAGAAACCGGCGCAGGGATGTCCGTTTGGGCATGGGAGTGTTGCGGCTCAAGCGGCCTCCCCTGCCGCTGATTCCGGCGATGGCTGGCATAACGCTCAGCTCGATTTTTCGGAGTCGATGAGTTACGGCGATTATCTGTCGCTGGGGACGGTGCTGGATGCGCAGCATCCGTTGTCGCCGGATCACAACGAGATGCTGTTCATTATTCAGCATCAGACGAGCGAGTTGTGGATGAAGCTTGCGCTGTATGAGTTGCGCGCGGCGTTGCAGGCTGTGCATCGTGATGAATTGCCGCCGGCGTTCAAGATGCTTGCGCGTGTGTCGCGGATTATGGAGCAGCTCGTACAGGCCTGGAGCGTTCTCGCGACGATGACGCCGTCTGAGTACACGGCGATGCGGCCTTATCTGGGGAGTTCTTCCGGGTTTCAGTCGTATCAGTATCGGCAGATTGAGTTTTTGCTTGGGAATAAGAATGAGCAGATGCTGAAGCCGCATGCGCATCGGGCTGATGTACTTGCTGAGGTTAAGGCTTCGTTGGAAGCGCCTTCTTTTTATGATGAAGTTGTGCGGTTGCTCGCTCGGCGGGGGTTTGCGATTTCACCTTCTCGGTTGGAGCGGGATTGGAGTCAGCCTACTGTGCATGATGCTTCCGTTGAAGCGGCCTGGTTGGAGGTTTATCGGAATCCTTCTCAACATTGGGAGCTCTATGAGATGGCTGAGGAGCTTGTCGATCTCGAGGATGCTTTTCGGCAGTGGCGGTTCAGGCATGTCACTACCGTTGAGAGGATTATTGGGTTTAAGCAAGGGACTGGTGGCACCAGTGGGGCAACTTATCTTCGGAAGATGTTGGATGTGGTTTTGTTTCCGGAGCTTTGGCATGTGCGGACTATGCTGTAGATAGATTTTTTGCCTGCGCGGCGCTTTCTTTTTCTGTGCTCTTGGGGTGTTGGCCTTTTCTTGATTTGTTTGTGGTCTATTAGC
>NZ_JARESV010000209.1:0-434 GCF_046026985.1 Paraburkholderia sp. RL18-101-BIB-B | reverse complement strand
GGTTGCTGCGATACACAGCAAAGTGATGTCCATCATTTCCGATTTGATGGACACCACTTTGTCAGAGTCTCCAGAGAAGAAGCATGGAAGTCGAGCAGGCCGTCCGAATTACCCACGGGAGCTTCGGGATCGGCTGGCGGCAGCAGCGTGTGAGCCGGGCGTCTCGGTCGCGAGACTGGCCCGTGAGAATGGCATCAACGCGAACATGTTGTACACCTGGCGGCGGCGATATCTTGCCGAGCAGCAAGCTCCGTCTACCAGCCTCCTCCCGGTCGTACTGCTGAGTGACGCGCTGACGCAGGTCGTTGCGTCATCTTCGGGGGTTCCTCAAGCGCCAGATATGAAGCCGGCGTCTCCTGGGGGCACGATCGAGATCCGCATCGGCCGTGCGGTGGTTAAGGTAGACGGCCTGGTCGACGCTGACATGCTGCGTA
>NZ_JARESV010000208.1:0-440 GCF_046026985.1 Paraburkholderia sp. RL18-101-BIB-B | reverse complement strand
AGATGAATGTCGGTAAACCGGACCTTCTGCTTGACGCTGTCCAATTCGGTTACGGTCTCGGCGCAGCCGATCCCACCAACGCGGACCTGCGTAGTGACGAATGGCACCGGCACTGTGCCGGATGGCGACATCTCCAATGTGAGTGTGACATGCCAATAGTGCTGCGATGATGCAAACGTCCAATCGTGTTGGTTGCACGCAGGGCGCCGCCGGCGAGCAACAATGACGGCGACCTGGATTTGCCCTTCTTTGTCGGCCGCAATCGTTACCGCCCTTACCGGCACGGATGGCCTCTCACCGTTGCGATCCATATCCTTGCAAACAGCATCGGCCGACTCCTGTCTTTTATGTGCTCAGCATAAACCTACGCAGGGCCGTGACATAGCCGAGCGCAATCAGGAGCGGGAGAAGCAGACTCGCGATGATCTGCACCAGGCCGT
>NZ_JARESV010000207.1:0-448 GCF_046026985.1 Paraburkholderia sp. RL18-101-BIB-B | reverse complement strand
GAAGGGGCGCACCCGCTACAAGACCATGACGCTGGAGGCCGGCGAGTTCATGCGCCGCTTCCTGCTGCACGTGCTGCCCGGCGGCTTCCATCGCATCCGTCACTACGGGCTGCTCGCCAACCCGGTGCGCCGCGCCAGTCTCGCCAAGGTGCGTGCGCTGCTGCACGTCACGCCCGAACCTGACACGTCATCCGACGACACCGGCATCCAAACCCGGCCCGTCTTCATCTGCCGTCACTGCGGCGCACCGATGATCGTCATCGACATCCTCGCGCGCAGCGCCCCGATCCGCGCACCGCTGATGTGCCGGGGTCCGACATGAGCACAACGGTTCCGCGATATCTGAACCGACCGTCGGCTTTGCGGCAACGCGGCCCACGAGCGGACGTTTGCGCCTGGCGCTACGCAAAGCGCCTCCCACGTCCGCTTCACCATCGCGATCGCACGA
>NZ_JARESV010000206.1:0-452 GCF_046026985.1 Paraburkholderia sp. RL18-101-BIB-B | reverse complement strand
GGATAGGTCGCCTCGCTACGGAACGGCAGCTTGTCGCCCTTCGCGCGGTGGCTGATAACGCCGCCATTGTTCATCTCCGAACCGGTGGCGGGCAGCGTCAACACGCTGCCGAACGGCACCGCGTCGCGTATCTCGGCCTGCTTCGCGAGAATGTCCCACGGTTCGCCGTCGAACTTCACTGCGGCAGCGATGAACTTGGTGCCGTCGATCACCGAACCGCCGCCCACCGCCAGCAGAAAATCGAAGTTCCCCTCACGGGCGAGCGCGACCGCTTCCATCAGCGTTTCGTAAGTGGGATTCGGCTCGATGCCGCCGAACAGGTGCCACGCGCGCTCACCGAGCGCCGCCTGCACTTGCGCGAGCACACCGTTGTTCTTGATGCTGCCGCCGCCGCAGGTAATCAGCACTCGCGCGTTGGGCGGGACGTGCGCATCGAGTGCGGCGATCTGGCC
>NZ_JARESV010000205.1:0-459 GCF_046026985.1 Paraburkholderia sp. RL18-101-BIB-B | reverse complement strand
CCGGCACCTCGGCGCCCGGATCGGGGCCACGCTCGTCCTGCACACCTGGGGCTCCGCACTCACGCATCATCCGCATGTGCACGGCATCGTCCCCGGCGGCGGACTGTCGCCTGACGGTGAGCGCTGGATCGCCTGCCGGCCCGGCTTCTTCCTGCCCGTGCGCGTCCTGTCACGCCTGTTCCGGCGCCGCTTCCTCGAGGCACTCCAGTCGGTTCACCGCCGTGGCGACCTGCAATTCTTCGGCGAGTACACCGGGCTTGCTGACCCCCCCACCTTTGCCCGCTGGCTTGCGCCGCTGCGTAGCTGCGAATGGGTGGTCTACGCCAAGCGCCCGTTCGCCGGACCGAAGGCGGTGCTCGAGTACCTCTCACGCTACACGCACCGCGTCGCCATCTCCAACCAGCGCCTGGTCGCCTTCGATGAGCGTGGCGTCACGTTCCGCTGGAAGGATTATCGCGC
>NZ_JARESV010000204.1:0-464 GCF_046026985.1 Paraburkholderia sp. RL18-101-BIB-B | reverse complement strand
AAGCGGCTTCACACCGCTAACTCTTAAGCGGATCCCTCGCTCAGTCGCGGTAGTGGTGCATCTGGAATCCGTGCCCCCGCACATTCAGCCCCAGTGACAAAGCCGTCATTCTTCCGGCAGCGCTACGCGCGCCGTCGCGGTAATTCATCGAACCATCAGTTAGCTCTCGCGCCAGCGGTACTTTTTGGCTGGCCGCCCATTTTTGCGCCAGCGATCTTCGCGTCCACAGCCTTCGATGCAGCAACGTCCTTCGGCGCGACGCCGAGGCAAGCCCGACGGCCCCCACCGCGCACAAACAAAGCCACTGGTTTCAGGCAGGCCGTTCCGGCGAGCACGTAGTGCGAGGCGGGAAGTATGACTGCCTTGTCACTCACATCGAATGTGCGGGGGCACGAATTCCAGATGCACCACTGCCTCCTCCAAGCCAGGGGACCCGCTTATAAGCTGGCGGTGTGAAGCCGCTT
>NZ_JARESV010000203.1:0-465 GCF_046026985.1 Paraburkholderia sp. RL18-101-BIB-B | reverse complement strand
CACGACCCGGGCGAGTTCCCGATTCCCGACGAGCTTGCATTCCTTGGGGCGACGGGCACGATCCCACGCAAGTGCATCGGCCTGATTCGCCCGATACCCTTGAGATCCACCATTTCGCCTGATTTCCCTGCTGATAGTGGAAGGTGCCCGTCCAAGCCGGCTGGCCACCGCACGAATCGAGTGGCCGGCTACCACCGAGCGCGATATCTCCTCGCGCTCGGCCAACGTCAGTGCCCGTCTGGAGCGACGTCGCGGTGCCGGCTGTATTCCGCCAGTCTGCGCCAGAATTCCCTGTATCGATGAATGATTCCGGTCGAATAGCTGCGCAATATGCTGAAGCGATTCGCCTTTGCGCCAGAGTTCCCACATTAACGCTTTCTGGCTCTCGCTGTAATAGATCCGGGTTCTGTACTTCATCTGCAACACTCCCGCTGCTCGCGCAGTTCCGATTGTGTTGCATCGACC
>NZ_JARESV010000202.1:0-493 GCF_046026985.1 Paraburkholderia sp. RL18-101-BIB-B | reverse complement strand
CGGCCACGTTTGTAGGAGAACCCTTCATGCCTGAGTGCAACCGACAACGTTTCCAGCCGGCACGGCAACGGCTGGCTATGAACTTCCTCAATGCGCAGCGCAATCTGCCTGAGCGTCATCGATTCGGCACGCGCTGCTTCGACGGCCGTGGCGATCATGGCATCAGACAATGCGCGGGGGCGCCCGCCTTTATGTCCGGTCAGCAAACCACAGAGGCCATTGTCGTTCCAGGCGTGCGCCCAGTTGTACACCGACTTGTCGCTCACATCGAGTTCGAGCGCGATCTCATGCGCCCGCCGACCGCGGCCGAGCTCCAGCAGACCCAGCCCACGGGTTCGAAAGTCCTCATGTGCATGTTTGAGCGACAGCTGTTGCAAGGTCTTCTTCTCCGGCTCGGTCAGTTCAACGGCACATTTCATCGGCGGGCAGGTCGTCAGAATCGCATTGCCTGTCAGACCCCGTACTTTGAAATTCGTTTACTCGTCGCACTTAG
>NZ_JARESV010000201.1:0-500 GCF_046026985.1 Paraburkholderia sp. RL18-101-BIB-B | reverse complement strand
CTATCTGACGGCCGTCGTGGACTGGGCGAGCCGCCGGGTGTTGGCACACCGGGTGGCGATCACGCTGGAGAGCTGCCATGCTGTCGAGGCGCTGGAGGAAGCGTTTGCGAAATACGGCCTGCCTGAGATCGTCAACACGGATCAAGGAAGCCAGTTCACCGCAACCGAATTCACCGACGCGGTTCTCAGCCGGAAGGTTCTCCTGTCGATGGATGGGAAAGGCGCCTGGCGTGACAACGTGTTCGTCGAACGGGTGTGGCGCAGCGTTAAATATGAAGAGGTTTATTTGAAAGCGTACGACTCGGTCGGCCACGCACGCCGCTCAATCGGCAATTACCTGAACTGGTACAACCAGAATCGGCCTCATTCGAGGTTGGCCGATCAGACACCGGATGAGGCATACTTCGCGACGCTGCCAGCGATCAAATCGGCAGCTTGATGACCCCGGCGCTTCCACTTATAAACTCGATCTGACTGTCCGAACCAACGGCGCCACCTCT
>NZ_JARESV010000200.1:0-508 GCF_046026985.1 Paraburkholderia sp. RL18-101-BIB-B | reverse complement strand
GGCGAGGTTCTCGTGCCATACCTTGGTGGTCAGATGCAGTTGCTTTCGCGCGAGACCCGAGCCCGCAATTGCGGCGCCTACGGCTTCTTCGTTCTGGTACATCTCGGCGGTGTCGATGTGTCGGTATCCAAGCTCCAGCGCACTTTCAACTACTGGCTGGCAACCTCCGCCCGGCATACGAAATGTGCCAAATCCGAGGCGGGGCAGGTCAATTCCCTGTGTCTTCAAAGCTTCCATGGTTGCTCTCCCAAGCTGGTCCTGGTTTGCGGCGCAAGCCGCCGTAGCGTTCAGGAGCACAATCTCCCATTTTTTGATTGTTGAATAAAGTACGTGCCGTTCAAATCACTCGTGATTAAACTAGCGAAATGACATTAGCCTCGGAGAGGGCATGACATTTGATGGTCGGCTGTTTTCTGGCATCACCGTACTTGCCGCAGTCGCCGAGAGCGGCAGTTTCGTGCGCGCAGCAGATGCTCTCGGCTTGTCGCCATCGGGCGTTAGCCGTGCT